>NZ_VMBG01000016.1 GCF_007559335.1 Rariglobus hedericola | reverse complement strand
ACGGCACCGCCACTGTGGTCGCCACCGGTTCCTCGGTGCGTCTGCGCGCCGAAGGCAACATCACGGTGGGCAACATCACCGCGACGAACGTGTCGATCGACACCGACGCCGGCTCGATCATCAACGCGGCCGGTTCCACCAAGAACGTGACCGCGACGAACCTGCGCCTGCAGGCCAACGGCGCGATCGGCACGAACATCCGCCACCTGACGACGAACATCGATGTCCTCACTGCGC
>NZ_VMBG01000015.1 GCF_007559335.1 Rariglobus hedericola | reverse complement strand
TACTGGTGCAAAATCGCGATCAATGAAAACGGAGCCGAACCAGTCGTTACAGACAATGCAGTTTGCTGTCACGCCGGCTGCTTCGCACCCGTCGCGCCAGCAAACCGCATGTCTGATCTAAAGCGTTCGGCAAAAATGAAGATACCACGCGCGCTAAAAATCGTAGGTATTATCTTATGCGCCATTTTCGCATTAGGCACGCCTTGGGTGGTTCTGAATAGTATTACCTTTGGTCGATACTATGGCTGGT
>NZ_VMBG01000014.1 GCF_007559335.1 Rariglobus hedericola | reverse complement strand
AAAAGACGGAGCCTAACCAGTCACTACAGACAACGAACCGCACTGTCACGGAATGTGCTCCGAGCCGCACATTCCGCGCCAGCGCGATTCGTGTCTGACCTCAAACGTTCGGCAATATAAGACCGAGCTTACGCGGTGAACCATCAGCCCGAAAAAATTAAAACCATGTCGCTGATATACGGAAGCGACGGGGCGAAGCTGTAGATACGAAAAGAAAAAACATCAGCCTGAAGAAAATCGAACCTACGCGCATGAATATCTCTGGAGCCAGAAACAAAAACCACGGAGCCGAACCAGTCGTTACAGACAATTTCGTGCAGTGTCACAGTCGCGGCGGAGCCGCTTTGTGTGCCACCGCACGAAATGTCTGAT
>NZ_VMBG01000013.1 GCF_007559335.1 Rariglobus hedericola | reverse complement strand
AACGTCAAAGATCAGACACGACCGCAGCTGGCGCGGAGCGTGCGACAGCACGATCCGTGACAGCTGTGGTCGTTGTCTGTAACGCTTGGTTAGCCTCCGTTTCTTCTTCGATTACATACGAAATAGTGACGATATAATCACCGCCATCGGCTGGAGAAATAAAAATGCTCCATACCGAATTCTTTCCAATCCCGCTCAAAATTATCGATGGCTTGGCTTCTTTCAGTCGTGAATTCCAGAAGGGTGCCAATTTCCTTTTGGTGGCGTCCGAAATCTGACCTAAAATCATTTGTGCTGCCGCATCTGGATTTCCGGTCTTGATCTTTATGCCTGTAATATAATCGGCGGCTACAATCTTCCGTTCGGTGCTAGTCTGCATCAGGGGCATCGCGCGCTCGCTCAGCGGATAAATACTGTATTTTTTTGGTTCGATGAA
>NZ_VMBG01000012.1 GCF_007559335.1 Rariglobus hedericola | reverse complement strand
ATATCTCTGGAGCCAGAAACAAAAACCACGGAGCCGAACCAGGCGTTACAGACAATTTCGTGCAGTGGCACAGTCGCGGCGGAGCCGCTTTGTGTGCCACCGCACGAAATGTCTGATCTAAAGCGTTCGGCAAAATGAAGACACCGCGCGTGCTAAAAATCGCAGGCATTATCTTGTGCTCCATTTTCGCATTGGGCACGCCTTGGGTTGTTTTGAATAGTGTTACCTTTGGCCGATACTATGGCTGGTATACACGAAAGTTTTCGGAAAAACCTATGACCGAAGAATCGTATTCGGAAATAATTCGATATTCAGTGAGTTCGACGCGAGGCCATTTCGATTCAGAAGTCATTTATCTGAGCACAATAGGCGTATTAGGTTTATCACTAGGCATATGCTTATTGCTGTGGTCGCGAGATCTCCGAAAGCTACAAACACAGAAATGAAAACGGAGCCG
>NZ_VMBG01000011.1 GCF_007559335.1 Rariglobus hedericola | reverse complement strand
CTCGGTCTTATATTGCCGAACGTTTGAGGTCAGACACGAATCGCGCTGGCGCGGAATGTGCGGCTCGGAGCACATTCCGTGACAGTGCGGTTCGTTGTCTGTAGTGACTGGTTAGGCTCCGTCTTTTTCATGCTGAACTACGATTATAGATCGTCTGTAGGCATTAAAATGCCCAACTCCAATAATGCTTTCTGGGCTAACAAATGCCTTAATTCTGATTTCTCTATCTGCTGGCAACGAATCTACTGCACCTAAAAATATCTCAACTTTCTCTTTTGTCTCGCTCAGTAAAAAATGGCCAGTCTCAAACCCAGTGACGTAGGTTCCGGTCAGCGTCTGTAATGTGTAGCCGAAGTCCATTGGTGATATGTAGCTATTCTTCTGTATTTCCGGAAATGCTTTTAATCCGCTATTTCTTCCACTGTTCCAGACATCGTCCGAATTTCTATATACGTTCTGTATTCTGCTTCCATATCGAAAGTTGTCTAAAAACGCTTCACAGTATCCTGAAATGTAATTCAGTCGTTTTTCCTTATCGTCTGGGAATGCGGCCTTGGCCGCTGCCAATGCGGGTTCAACCAATACCGATGGTATCGGTGGGCGTGGCGGAAAAGCTTGGGCCAAGACGGTTAAGTAGGCCGCAAGAAATAGTATGCTGAGTGATTTCATTTTTTGCCTAAC
>NZ_VMBG01000010.1 GCF_007559335.1 Rariglobus hedericola | reverse complement strand
CGTTAGGCAGAATCAAAACATGTGGCCGTTTCCAAAGCCCGAGGAAAGTCGAAAGCCGAAGTATCCAAGCTTCCGTGCGTGGATGCACGCGCGTGGCGTGCCTCAGGGCTGGCTTGTCCACCCCGACAAAAAGAAAGTGGATGTGTGGATTGAGGAATACGGAATATTGAAGAGGCAGCTCTGGAATGCTCACATCCTCACGCTTTCCGAACTTGAACAAGATGAATTTCGGACCGGAATCCACCCATCGCTAAGTCACAGCAGGGCAGATAGAGCTGCAGCTATAGTTCCATCGATGCGTCAGCATCTATTATCGCGAGGGATTAATGCGGACATCAAGATAGGTTTTTATCATATGGATCGCATTGTATTATCAGCCTATATCGACGCCGATCCCGAAACGCTTGGGGATAGTTTGCCGTGGCTTTATCGTGGATATGAGGTTTTTTACATCCAGAAAGAAAATGAAAACTGAGCCTAACCAAGCACTACAGACAATTTCGAGGACTGTCCCAGTCGCGGCTGAGCCGCTTTGTGGGCCAGCCCTCGAAATGTCTGACTTTTAACGTTCGGCAAAAAATGACTATCTTCGTATCAGAGTCTGAACTTCTTGAGGTTCTTGACCGTGCCGATGCGATGATCGCTGCGTGCGCGGCCGGAACGCTGGACTTTCGAGTCTTTCACCAAGAGTTAGGGCATCTACATGGCTACCACGCGTTAGACGGCCACGAATCGGACCCAGAAGAAAGAAATATTTTAGATAAGCACCGAGACCGAATCGCTTGGATAGAGCGCGTTCTTGATGAGGTGGGTGGCGTTTGCGCCGATGAAGATTCTACCAAGGAAGCCTATATTAAAGCAGGCCGATTTGGAGCCACGGAAGCATTACGGCGTTTAAAGCTACTGGTGCAAAATCGCGATCAATGAAAACGGAGCCGAACCAGTCGTTACAGACAATGCAGTTTGCTGTCACGCCGGCTGCTTCGCACCCGTCGCGCCAGCAAACCGCATGTCTGATCTAAAGCGTT
>NZ_VMBG01000009.1 GCF_007559335.1 Rariglobus hedericola | reverse complement strand
TTCCGGTCTTGATCTTTATGCCTGTAATATAATCGGCGGCTACAATCTTCCGTTCGGTGCTAGTCTGCATCAGGGGCATCGCGCGCTCGCTCAGCGGATAAATACTGTATTTTTTTGGTTCGATGAAAGATACGAACTTATGGTCGGTGAACTGAATTTCGTGTAGCGCCGTTTGGCCGAATGCAGACGAGATAAAAAGCAGCGAGAAAATGACCAGCAGGGGTTTCATAATTTTTGGCTAACGTTAAAAGTCAGACATTTCGAGGGCTGGCCCACAAAGCGGCTCCGCCGCGACTGGGCCAGTCCTCGAAATTGTCTGTAGTGCCTGGTTGGGCTCCGTGGTTTTCATCTGTGGCTCGTTTGGTAAATCATCCGTTGCAGGTCAGAATCATAACATACGGTGATGCCGCCGCCGTTTGATTTCCGTAAACTGTATTTGTATCCTCGTAATACAACATCTGCTTCGCCTAAAAATTCGATATTCCGTAATCGTGGTAGTGATTGAATCCGCAAGTTGGCCGAGAAATCTTTCTCGCGCTCTATCTTCCAATCTTTCATTTTAGCTAATGCTATGAAATCAACTTCCGGGAGTGTGCATTCGATCATTTCGACTCCGCCCATTCCAGTGGTGACTTCATGACTGACATCTTTTGCGCTAGCTGGGAGCCAATTGATTTTGGCCGTATGAAGTGTAGTCTCGGTAGAGGACCAAAACAATAGAGTCGACACAGCTATCGATGCTAGCAGGCCGCATCCGATAACAGCTAAGACGAACTTAAACGGAGATTTCATTTTGCCCAACGCTTAAGGTCAGACACGATCTGCGCTGGCGCGGAATGTGCGGCTCGGAGCACATTCCGTGACAGTGCAGATCGTTGTCTGTGGCGCCTGGTTCGGCTCCGTGGTTTTGTTCATTTCTGCCATGCGTCATTTCTTGCTATAGCCGCATACCGTGAAATCTCTTCTGTTTGTTTTTCCGACAATTTCTTCTTTGTGATCGTGACTAATGTATAGCCAAAATTGTCTGCCGAAATAAAACAATCCGCTCTATCGTCTTTGGTGATAACCTGAATCTTTTCGCGTAACTTCGCGTTTTCGATGGCAATCTTTTCGGCTGGGAAGGTGCCGCCGCTGGCATGTGAAAACATGGATATACTTTCACTTCGGACGTAGGGACGGCTTTTGCAGGCCGTCAAGCCAGCAGAAAATACCAAAATAATAATAAGCCAGGGTTTCATTTTGCCGAACGCTTTAGATCAGACATTTCGTGCGGTGGCACACAAAGCGGCTCCGCCGCGACTGTGACACTGCACGAAATTGTCTGTAACGACTGGTTCGGCTCCGTTTTCATTTCTGTGTTTGTAGCTTTCGG
>NZ_VMBG01000008.1 GCF_007559335.1 Rariglobus hedericola | reverse complement strand
GATCACCGCCAATGCCGATATCCTCTCCGGCACCGGACACATCACGGTCAAGGCCAACACCAACATCACCCTCGCGGCCGGCGTCAACGTCACCACCTCCGCCTCGGGCACCATCTCCCTCAACGCCCTGACCGGTGCCTTGTTGATGGCCGGCACCGCCAACGTCACCGCCACTGGTTCCTCGGCCCGCCTGCGTGCGGAAGGCGACATTACAGTTGGCAACATCACCGCGACGAACGTCTCGATCGACACCGACGCCGGCTCGATCATCAACGCCACCGGTTCCACCAAGAACGTCACCGCGACGAACCTGCGCCTCCAGGCCAACGGCGCGATCGGCGCCTCGGCCCGCCACCTGACGACCAACATCGACGTCCTCTCCGCTCTCGCGACCTTGGGCTCGATCTACGTCACCGAGGACAACGGAGCCACGGTCGACACGGTCACGGTGACCGTGACCGAGTTCAGCAGCACGGCCACGACCGCCGACGTGGTCGACGTCAACCAGTCCGATCTGACGACCTCGACCAGCGGCAACATCATCTTGGTCGCGGTCCTCGGTGACATCACCCTCAACGACGGTTTGGTTGACGGCAACGCGGTCTCCGCGAACGGCACCGGCCGCATCCTCCTCGATGCCGACGCCGGCTCGATCACCGCGAACGCGGACATCCGTTCAGGCACCGGCCACATCACCCTGAAGGCCGACGACAACATCACCCTGACGACCAACGTGGACATCGTGACGGCCTCGACCGGCACGATCTCGCTCGATGCGGAGACCGGCTTCCTCCTGATGGACGGCACGGCGACGGTGGTAGCCACTGGTTCCTCCGCCCGCCTGCGTGCTCAAGGCGACATCACGGTCGGCAACGTGACGGCGACCAACGTCTCGATCGACACGGATGCGGGCTCGATCATCAACGCGGCCGGCTCGACCAAGAACGTCACCGCGACCAACCTGCGCCTCCAGGCCAACGGCGCGATCGGCACCTCGGCCCGCCACCTGACGACCAACATCGACGTGCTGACCGCGCTGGCGATGACCGGTTCGATCTACGTGACCGAAGATAACGGTGTGACGGTCAGCTCGGTCCGCGTGACCATCACCGACCTCAACCGCAATGCCTCCACCACCGTCGTGACCGACTTTGCGCAGTCGGACCTGACGACCGTGACCAACGGCAACATCGTCCTGGTGGCCGTCCTCGGAGACATCACCCTGGACGACGGCGACGCGCTGGTGGTGCAGACCTCCGGAGACGGTCGCTCGACCAACGGCAACGCAGTGTCCGCCAACGGCACCGGCCGCATCCTCCTCGATGCGAACGCCGGCTCGGTCACGGCCAACGCGGACCTCCGCTCGGGCACCGGCCAGATCACGGTCAAGGCCGACGACAACATCACGCTGACGGCCAACGTCGACATCGTCACGGCCTCCACCGGCACGGTCTCGCTCGACGCGGAGACCGGCTTCCTCTTGATGGCCGGCACGGCCACGATCACCGCGACGTCCTCCTCCGCCCGCCTGCGCGCCGAAGGCAACATCACGGTCGGCAACATCACCGCGACGAACGTCTCGATCGACACCGATGCCGGTTCGATCACCAACGCCGCCGGCTCGACGAAGAACGTGACCGCGACCAACCTGCGCCTCCAGGCCAACGGCGCGATCGGCACCTCCGCGCGCCACCTGACCACGAACATCGATGTCCTCACCGCGCTGGCGACGACCGGTTCGATCTACGTAACCGAAGACAACGGTGTGACGGTGAGCTCGGTGCGCGTGACCATCACGGACTTTAACAGCGACGCGACCACCACCACGGTGACCGATTTTGCGCAGTCGGACCTGACGACCGTGACCAACGGCAACATCGTCCTGGTGGCGGTCCTCGGTGACATCACGCTGGATGACGGCGACGCGCTGGTGGTGCAGACCTCCGGAGACGGCCGCTCGGCCAACGGCAACGCGGTCTCCGCGAACGGCACCGGCAGCATCCTCCTCGATGCGAACGCGGGATCGATCACGGCCAACGCGGACCTCCGCTCGGGCACCGGACACATCACGCTGAAGGCCGACGACAACATCACGCTGACGACCAACGTGGACATCGTGACCGCCTCGACCGGCACCATCTCCCTCGATGCGGAAACCGGCTTCCTCCTGATGGACGGCACCGCCACTGTGGTCGCCACCGGTTCCTCGGTGCGTCTGCGCGCCGAAGGCAACATCACGGTGGGCAACATCACCGCGACGAACGTGTCGATCGACA
>NZ_VMBG01000007.1 GCF_007559335.1 Rariglobus hedericola | reverse complement strand
TACTGGTGCAAAATCGCGATCAATGAAAACGGAGCCGAACCAGTCGTTACAGACAATGCAGTTTGCTGTCACGCCGGCTGCTTCGCACCCGTCGCGCCAGCAAACCGCATGTCTGATCTAAAGCGTTAGCCAAAATGAAAAATATAACACTACTTGTTTTCGTCTTGGCCTGTGCATCCGCATTTGGCGCTGAAAATACACGCGATCTACCCCTGCCGAAAAAACCTACATCATTCGATTTCGCGGAGGTCGCGAATCAATTTATATCCTTAGGAGAAAAGGAGGCTGTCGCCAAATTACTTTATTTATGCAAGGACTCAAAATCAGAATACGGACACGATATAGACTCCAAGACCCGCGAGCAAATTGGATGGATCTGTAGATTAGTGTTTAGGGCTAAAGCGAATTCGGCCTTACGCCCGCCCCGTTTTGGTGGACTCAACCTGCCATTTAATACGATGAAATACTCGGACTGGCCAATTTACCCACTGGCCGAAAGCAATGGTGTATATTTCTTATTAGCTGACGGCTATTCACTTGCAGGGGTAGCGGAAGATCCTCGAAAGTATATAATATACTGCCAGGCTGAAGGTATATTCAGAACCGACTATTTGATTGTTCCGTCGGAAGCCGATGCGGGAAGCGCTTTGGATTTATTACTTCAAAAAGAAGTGTGGATGAAAATTAAGTGGAAAGATTCAGAATGGCATACCGGAGGAGGAGGATTTAGTTATACGCTCCACGAAGAAAGCGTGATCAAATATTTAAGAAAACAAACCAAGAAGGCTAACCAAGCGTTACAGACAACGACCACAGCTGTCACGGATCGTGCTGTCGCACGCTCCGCGCCAGCTGCGGTCGTGTCTGATCTTTGACGTTCGGCAATGAAATCACTACTTCAGATATTTATGATAGGTGCTGGCAGTCTCAGTTTTCTCATATCCGCACCGATCATGATTTATGGATACATGATGTATCGAGGCTTCGGCGGTGATCTCACAAATAAAGACCGATTATTACTTTCGATTCCATTTCTGGCTTTGGCACTGATTGCGGCGGGCGTAATCTGGAGAAAGTCGGACCAAAAAGAAGACGAGCCACTCGCATGAATATCTCTGGAGCCAGAAATAAAAACCACGGAGCCGAACCAGTCGTTACAGACAATTTCGTGCAGTGTCACAGTCGCGGCGGAGCCGCTTTGTGTGCCACCGCACGAAATGTCTGATCTAAAGCGTTGGGCAAAATGAAAGCCAAACCATTAATCCTCACGGTCGTATTCATAGTTATAGCCGCCTGCGCTTTTGCTATTTGGCAGGAGCATGCTCAGCGTAAAACAAAGGTTCAGGCTGAAGCCAGAGCACACGAACTATTACAGGCGAAGAAATCTTATGAGTCCCTAGAGCTAGCTTCGCTAGCTGCTTACACAAAATACTATTTTGAGAATCCTGAGGCTCAGTTTACCGCAGCGAAAGAATTAATCGCGCTCACAGAAGGAGCCGATCCGAAAGTTTGGCAGTATATGGATTGGGGCACATACAACGCCGAAATTTACGCCCGAGCTAGTCTCTCCGCCCAATTGACTGAAAGGAAAGCAGAGGCAGAGGAGTTCAGAAAGCTCGCAGTATTGGCATGGCTTAAAAGAAAATCGTGGGATTCTGCGACTCAGCAGATGACGGCGATTACCCCGACGCCTGAGTTCGAGCAATCAGATCACGAGTTATTCACTTATATATCGCGATGGGATCAGATAGTGCGCGAGAAAAAGACGCCAGAAAAGACCGAAGATGAAATAGCTGCTTACCGTGCTCAGTTAAATGATGCAGTCGCTGATGAAGTGAGAGCAAGAAGAGCTCAGCGCCAGAAATCAGCAGAAACGAAATGAAACCACGGAGCCCAACCAGCGGCTACAGACAATGCGGTTTAAGCTCCTCAATAATTCGATAGCACAGGGTCCGCATGTCTGACCCAGAACGTTCGGCAAAAATATGAGCACTAATCTCGCATGCTTTTTATTCGGAATACCGGTGACTGTATTATGGGCATTCGGCATTAAAAAAGGCATTATGTATGGCGCTAGAAATCGCTGGATTCGCCGGAATAACGAGCCATTCTTATTTTGGTTTATGACCGCTTTTTCAGGCTCGGTAGCTTTAGGATTATTGGTTGCACCGATTTTATCGTGGACCGGTCTTCGAGAATAAAATCGAACCTACGCATATGAATATCTCTGGAGCCAGAAGTAAAAACCACGGAGCCGAACCAGTCGTTACAGACAATTTCGTGCAGTGGCACAGTCGCGGCGGAGCCGCTTTGTGTGCCACCGCACGAAATGTCTGATCTAAAGCGTTAGGCAAAAAATGAAATCACTCAGCATACTATTTCTTGCGGCCTACTTAACCGTCTTGGCCCAAGCTTTTCCGCCACGCCCACCGATACCATCGGTATTGGTTGAACCCGCATTGGCAGCGGCCA
>NZ_VMBG01000006.1 GCF_007559335.1 Rariglobus hedericola | reverse complement strand
GGCGTTGAGGGAGATGGTGCCCGAGGCGGAGGTGGTGACGTTGACGCCGGCCGCGAGGGTGATGTTGGTGTTGGCCTTGACCGTGATGTGTCCGGTGCCGGAGAGGATATCGGCATTGGCGGTGATCGATCCCGCGTTCGCATCCAGCAGGATGCTGCCGGTGCCGTTCGCGGACACCGCGTTGCCGTTGGTCGAGCGGCCATCACCGGAGGTCTGCACCACCAGGGCGTCGCCGTCGTCCAGGGTGATGTCTCCGAGGACCGCCACCAAGACGATGTTGCCGTTGGTCACCGTCGTCAGGTCCGACTGCGCCAGGTCGGTCACCGTGGTGGTCGTCGCGTCGCTGTTAAAGTCCGTCACGGTCACGCGCACCGAGCTGACCGTCACGCCGTTGTCTTCGGTCACGTAGATAGAACCGGTCGTGGCCAGCGCGGTGAGGACATCGATGTTCGTGGTGAGATGACGGATGTTCGTGCCGATCGCGCCGGAGGCCTGGAGGCGGAGGTTCGTCGCGGTGACGTTCTTGGTCGATCCGGCCGCGTTGATGATCGAACCGGCGTCGCTGTCGATCGAGACGTTCGTCGCGGTGATGTTGCCGACCGTGATGTTGCCTTCGGCGCGCAGGCGGGCCGAGGAACCAGTGGCGGTGACGTTGGCCGTGCCGTCCATCAGGAGGAAGCCGGTTTCCGCATCGAGCGACACCGTGCCGGTGGACGCCGTGACGATGTCGACGTTGGCCGTCAGCGTGAGGTTGTCGTCGGCCTTAACCGTGATGTGGCCGGTGCCGGAACGGATGTCCGCGTTCGCGGTGACCGAGCCGGCGTTTGCATCCAGCAGGATGCTGCCGGTGCCGTTCGCGGACACCGCGTTGCCGTTGGTCGAGCGGCCATCACCGGAGGTCTGCACCACCAGCGCGTCACCGTCATCCAGCGTGATGTCACCGAGCACCGCCGCCAGGACGATGTTGCCGTTGGTCACCGTCGTCAGGTCCGACTGCGCCAGGTCCGTCACCGTGGTGGTCGTCGCGTCGCTGTTAAAGTCCGTGATGGTCACGCGGACCGAACTGACGGTCACGCCGTTGTCTTCGGTCACGTAGATCGAGCCGGTCGTCGCCAGCGCGGTCAGCACGTCGATGTTCGTCGTCAGGTGGCGGCCGGCGACGCCGATGGAACCGCTGGCCTGGAGGCGGAGGTTCGTGGCGGTGACGTTCTTGGTCGAACCGGCCGCGTTGATGATCGAGCCCGCATCCGTGTCGATCGACACGTTCGTCGCGGTCACGTTGCCCACCGTGATGTTGCCTTCCGCACGCAGGCGGGCCGAGGAACCAGTGGCGGTGACGTTGGCCGTGCCGTCCATCAGGAGGAAGCCGGTCTCGGCATCGAGCGACACCGTGCCGCCCGTGGCGGTCACGATGTCCACGTTGGCGGTCAGGGTGAGGTTGTCGTCGGCCTTCAGCGTGATGTGTCCGGTGCCGGAGCGGATGTCCGCGTTCGCGGTGACCGAGCCGGCGTTCGCATCGAGGAGGATGCTGCCGGTGCCGTTTGCGGACACCGCGTTGCCGTTGGTCGAGCGGCCGTCTCCGGAGGTCTGCACCACCAGGGCGTCGCCGTCGTCGAGCGTGATGTCACCGAGCACCGCCACCAGGACGATGTTGCCGTTGGTCACGGTCGTCAGGTCCGACTGCGCCAAGTCGGTGACGACGGTGGTGGTCGCGTCGCTGTTAAAGTCGGTGATGGTCACGCGGACCGAGCTCACCGTCACGCCGTTGTCTTCGGTTACGTAGATCGAACCGGTCGTCGCCAGCGCCGTGAGGACATCGATGTTCGTGGTGAGATGACGGATGTTCGTGCCGATCGCGCCGGAGGCCTGGAGGCGGAGGTTGGTCGCGGTGACGTTCTTGGTCGATCCGGCCGCGTTGATGATCGAACCGGCGTCGCTGTCGATCGAGACGTTCGTCGCGGTGATGTTGCCGACCGTGATGTTGCCTTCGGCGCGCAGGCGGGCCGAGGAACCAGTGGCGGTGACGTTGGCCGTGCCGTCCATCAGGAGGAAGCCGGTTTCCGCATCGAGCGACACCGTGCCGGTGGACGCCGTGACGATGTCGACGTTGGCCGTCAGCGTGAGGTTGTCGTCGGCCTTGACCGTGATGTGGCCGGTGCCGGAACGGATGTCCGCGTTCGCGGTGACCGAGCCGGCGTTTGCATCCAGCAGGATGCTGCCGGTGCCGTTCGCCGACACCGCGTTGCCGTTGGTCGAGCGGCCGTCTCCGGAGGTCTGGTCGACGAGGGCGTCACCGTCGTTGAGCGTGATGTCACCCAAGACCGCGACGAGGACGATGTTGCCGTTGGTCACGGTCGTCAGGTCGGACTGGGCCAAGTCGGTCACACCGGTGGTGGTCGCGTCGCTGTTAAAGTCCGTCACGGTCACGCGGACCGAGCTCACCGTCACGCCGTTGTCTTCGGTTACGTAGATCGAACCGGTCGAAGCCAGCGCCGTGAGGACATCGATGTTCGTGGTGAGATGACGGATGTTCGTGCCGATCGCGCCGGAGGCCTGGAGGCGGAGGTTCGTCGCGGTGACGTTCTTGGTCGATCCGGCCGCGTTGATGATCGAGCCCGCGTCGGTGTCGATCGAGACGTTCGTCGCGGTGATGTTGCCGACCGTGATGTTGCCTTCAGCGCGCAGGCGGACGGACGAACCGGTCGCGACGACCGTGGCGGTGCCGGCCATGGTCAGCGTGCCGGTCTCGGCATCGAGCGAGACGGTGCCGGTCGAGGCGGTGACGATGTCGACGTTGGCGGTCAGCGCGATGTTGTCGTCGGCCTTCAGCGTGATGTGGCCGGTGCCCGAGCGGATGTCCGCGTTCGCCGTGATCGATCCCGCGTTCGCATCCAGCAGGATGCTGCCGGTGCCGTTCGCCGACACCGCGTTGCCGTTGGTCGAGCGGCCGTCTCCGGAGGTCTGGTCGACGAGGGCGTCACCGTCGTTGAGCGTGATGTCACCGAGCACCGCCACCAGGACGATGTTGCCGTTGGTCACGGTCGTCAGGTCCGACTGCGCCAAGTCGGTGACGACGGTGGTGGTCGCGTCGCTGTTAAAGTCCGTCACGGTCACGCGCACCGAGCTGACCGTCACGCCGTTGTCTTCGGTCACGTAGATCGAACCGGTCGAAGCCAGCGCGGTCAGCACATCGATGTTGGTCGTCAGGTGGCGGGCGGCGGCGCCGATCGCGCCGTTGGCCTGGAGGCGCAGGTTCGTCGCGGTGACGTTCTTGGTGGAACCGGTGGCGTTGATGATCGAGCCGGCGTCGGTGTCGATCGACACGTTCGTCGCGGTGATGTTGCCGACCGTGATGTTGCCTTCGGCGCGCAGACGCACCGAGGAACCGGTGGCGACCACAGTGGCGGTGCCGTCCATCAGGAGGAAGCCGGTTTCCGCGTCGAGGGACACCGTGCCGGTCGAGGCGGTCACGATGTCCACGTTGGTCGTCAGCGTGATGTTGTCGTCGGCCTTCAGCGTGATGTGTCCGGTGCCCGAGCGGAGGTCCGCGTTCGCCGTGATCGATCCCGCGTTCGCATCCAGCAGGATGCTGCCGGTGCCGTTCGCAGACGCCGCGTTGCCGTTGGTCGAGCGGGTGTCTCCCGAGGTCTGGTCGACGAGGGCATCACCGTCATCGAGCGTGATGTCACCGAGCACCGCCACCAGGACGATGTTGCCGTTGGTGTTGGTCGTCAGGTCGGACTGCGCGAAGTCGGTGACCGTGGTGGTCGTCGCGTCGCTGTTAAAGTCCGTCACGGTCACGCGGACCGAACTGACCGTCACGCCGTTGTCTTCGGTCACGTAGATCGAGCCGGTCGTCGCCAGCGCAGTGAGGACATCGATGTTCGTCGTCAGGTGGCGGATGTTCGTGCCGATCGCGCCGTTGGCCTGCAGGCGCAGGTTCGTCGCGGTCACGTTCTTGGTGGAACCGGCCGCGTTGATGATCGAGCCCGCGTCGGTGTCGATCGACACGTTCGTCGCGGTGATGTTGCCGACCGTGATGTTGCCTTCAGCGCGCAGGCGGGCCGAGGAAGACGTCGCGACGACCGTGGCCGTGCCGTCCATCAAGAGGAAGCCGGTTTCCGCGTCGAGCGACACCGTGCCGCCCGTGGCGGTCACGATGTCCACGTTCGTGGTCAGGGTGATGTTGTCGTCGGCCTTCAGCGTAATCTGTCCGGTGCCCGAGCGGATGTCCGCGTTCGCGGTGATCGAGCCGGCGTTTGCATCCAGCAGGATGCTGCCCGTGCCGTTCGCCGACACTGCGTTGCCGTTGGTCGAGCGGCCGTCTCCGGAGGTCTGCACCACCAGGGCGTCGCCGTCGTCGAGCGTGATGTCACCGAGCACCGCCACCAGGACGATGTTGCCGTTGGTGCTGGTGGTGAGATCCGACTGCGCCAGGTCGGTCACCGTGGTGGTCGACGCATCGCTGTTAAAGTCCGTCACGGTCACGCGCACCGAGCTGACCGTCACGCCGTTGTCCTCGGTGATGAAGATCGATCCGGTCGTCGCCAGCGCGGAGAGGACGTCGATGTTGGTCGTCAGGTGGCGGGCGGCGGTGCCGATCGCGCCGTTGGCCTGCAGGCGCAGGTTGGTCGCGGTCACGTTCTTGGTGGAACCGGTGGCGTTGATGATCGAGCCGGCGTCGGTGTCGATCGACACGTTCGTCGCGGTGATGTTGCCGACCGTGATGTTGCCTTCGGCGCGCAGACGCACCGAGGAACCGGTGGCGACCACAGTGGCGGTGCCGTCCATCAGGAGGAAGCCGGTTTCCGCGTCGAGGGACACCGTGCCGGTCGAGGCGGTCACGATGTCCACGTTGGTCGTCAGCGTGATGTTGTCGTCGGCCTTCAGCGTGATGTGTCCGGTGCCCGAGCGGAGGTCCGCGTTCGCCGTGATCGATCCCGCGTTCGCATCCAGCAGGATGCTGCCGGTGCCGTTCGCCGACACCGCGTTGCCGTTGGTCGAGCGGCCGTCTCCGGAGGTCTGGTCGACGAGGGCGTCACCGTCATCGAGCGTGATGTCACCGAGCACCGCCACCAGGACGATGTTGCCGTTGGTGTTGGTCGTCAGGTCGGACTGCGCGAAGTCGGTGACCGTGGTGGTCGTCGCGTCGCTGTTAAAGTCCGTCACGGTCACGCGGACCGAACTGACCGTCACGCCGTTGTCTTCGGTCACGTAGATCGAACCGGTCGTCGCCAGCGCAGTGAGGACATCGATGTTCGTCGTCAGGTGGCGGATGTTCGTGCCGATCGCGCCGTTGGCCTGCAGGCGCAGGTTGGTCGCGGTCACGTTCTTGGTGGAACCGGTGGCGTTGATGATCGAGCCGGCGTCGGTGTCGATCGACACGTTCGTCGCGGTGATGTTGCCCACCGTGATGTTGCCTTCGGCGCGCAGACGCACCGAGGAACCGGTGGCGACCACAGTGGCGGTGCCGTCCATCAGGAGGAAGCCGGTTTCCGCGTCGAGGGACACCGTGCCGGTCGAGGCGGTCACGATGTCCACGTTGGTCGTCAGCGTGATGTTGTCGTCGGCCTTCAGCGTGATGCGTCCGGTGCCCGAGCGGAGGTCCGCGTTCGCCGTGATCGATCCCGCGTTCGCATCCAGCAGGATGCTGCCGGTGCCGTTCGCAGACGCCGCGTTGCCGTTGGTCGAGCGGGTGTCTCCCGAGGTCTGGTCGACGAGGGCATCACCGTCATCGAGCGTGATGTCACCGAGCACCGCCACCAGGACGATGTTGCCGTTGGTGTTGGTCGTCAGGTCGGACTGCGCGAAGTCGGTGACCGTGGTGGTCGTCGCGTCGCTGTTAAAGTCCGTCACGGTCACGCGGACCGAACTGACCGTCACGCCGTTGTCTTCGGTCACGTAGATCGATCCGGTCGACGCCAGCGCAGTGAGGACATCGATGTTCGTCGTCAGGTGGCGGATGTTCGTGCCGATCGCGCCGTTGGCCTGCAGGCGCAGGTTCGTCGCGGTCACGTTCTTGGTGGAACC
>NZ_VMBG01000005.1 GCF_007559335.1 Rariglobus hedericola | reverse complement strand
TTCCGGTCTTGATCTTTATGCCTGTAATATAATCGGCGGCTACAATCTTCCGTTCGGTGCTAGTCTGCATCAGGGGCATCGCGCGCTCGCTCAGCGGATAAATACTGTATTTTTTTGGTTCGATGAACGATACGAACTTATGGTCGGTGAACTGAATTTCGTGTAGCGCCGTTTGGCCGAATGCAGACGAGACAAAAAGCAGCGAGAAAATGACCAGCAGGGGTTTCATAATTTTTGGCTAACGTTTGAGGTCAGACACGAATCGCGCTGGCGCGGAATGTGCGGCTCGGAGCACATTCCGTGACAGTGCGGTTCGTTGTCTGTAGTGACTGGTTCGGCTCAGTTTTCATTTCTGATTAACGACCAAATGCCGTATAAATACTCCAAATAATCAATGCGTGTGCAGCCAAAAGCAGTAAGGCGGTAAATCCAAACATACCGGCCCGTGAGCAACAGTCGCCTGTCATGTAAAATCGAGAATTCGGCCTAAATAATGAAACTGGAAGAAGTATCCAGAGTAGTGCGTATCCGAGCCAGAATAGACCTCCGCCGATATAGTCGAGCGGGCGCCCGTGAATGCCCCAGTGAACCCAAAGAGGTCCGCTAAGCGCGCCTAAAATATAACCAATAAGACAAAGGCTTAATGACAGCCATCCATATGCCTTGGTGGATATTTTGTTTAGGCTAGTCGCGAGCATGGCTTATTTTTTTGCCGAACGTTTGAGGTCAGACACGAATCGCGCTGGCGCGGAATGTGCGGCTCGGAGCACATTCCGTGACAGTGCGGTTCGTTGTCTGTAGTGACTGGTTCGGCTCAGTTTTCATTTCTGATTAACGACCAAATGCCGTATAAATACTCCAAATAATCAATGCGTGTGCAGCCAAAAGCAGTAAGGCGGTAAATCCAAACATACCGGCCCGTGAGCAACAGTCGCCTGTCATGTAAAATCGAGAATTCGGCCTAAATAATGAAACTGGAAGAAGTATCCAGAGTAGTGCGTATCCGAGCCAGAATAGACCTCCGCCGATATAGTCGAGCGGGCGCCCGTGAATGCCCCAGTGAACCCAAAGAGGTCCGCTAAGCGCGCCTAAAATATAACCAATAAGACAAAGGCTTAATGACAGCCATCCATATGCCTTGGTGGATATTTTGTTTAGGCTAGTCGCGAGCATGGCTTATTTTTTTGCCGAACGCTTTAGATCAGACATGACCTTCGCTGGCGCGACGGGTGCGAAGCAGCCGGCGTGACAGCGAAGGTCATTGTCTGTAACGACTGGTTGGGCTCCGTCGTTTTCATTTTAGATTCTGGAGTATCCATGGCCGAAACTCACGTTTCGCTCTGCAGGAACTCTCGGGTGCTCCTTTTCCGAATTTCGAATCGAATTGGAACCCAAGCCAGCCAATAGATACATCATCGGAGCGTCGCTCATTTCCGTAATCGATATTTATACGAACAAGTCCATTCGAGAGCCGCTCATAATTTCCGATACTAGGAATGAATTCGATCTTCTTATCTTTTTCATTCACCTGAGCTACATTTCCGTCTTGGAGAACAATATATCCACGTGATCCGTTAAGATAAGAAAAGAGCCAGCAATAATAGTGACCCTCGACGGGCGGACGGGCCAGACCAATGGCCAGAAGTAAAATTGCTACGAAGCATATGAAGGCGGTTTTTTTCATATTTTTGCCCAACGATTCAGATCAGACACGACACGCACTGGCGCGACGGGTGCGAAGCAGCCGGCGTGACAGTGCGGGTCGTTGTCTGTAACGCCTGGTTCGGCGGTATGGTTTTATTTAGTAAACTCGAGTGATTCATCCGCATGTGAATGTCTGCGATTTCTGGAATAACTATCCAAATGCTGAAAATAATAAGTCCAATCCCGGTCCATCGATATACTGCTTTTCCGTCTTTTTTGAAGCCGTAGTAACACCCGAAAATTCCGAGTGCGAATACTGCGATGCCTGTAATCAGAGAAAGCATTTCTTTGCCGAACGTTGTTTAGGCGGAAAAAAGTGAGCTTTTGCAGGGCTTAAGCCTGCAAAGACAGAGAAAAGGGAATTGGTTTTTGGGCATACTATTTGCTTTTTGGCGGTATGAAAACAAATCAATCGGCAGAGGAGGCAAAAACACACACGGCAAAGGGAGATTTAAAGCCGAAGGATGCGGTGCGGCGGATTTTGGAGGCTGCCGGGGCTGAGGTGTCAGACAAAGAGGCGTTTTGGCTCGGGCACCACATGGAGCGTTTTGTGAATCATACGCGAAAGCATGGCGAGCTTTTAGAATTCCCTGTGGCTGTAGAAGCTTACCTTTCGTTCTTCATGCAGTCGAAGCCTGCGGATTGGCAGGTGGATCAGTTAAAGCAGGCATTGATTTTGTTTGGTCGAGGGACGGAACGGTGGCGTTGGGTGAAAGCAACGGACGGAGAACCGATGACGGAATACGGAGGGCAGAAATCGAATCCGATGGCGGGGCCCGGGGGCTGGGTATTGCGGTATCGGGTGAAGGCGAGCGGGGTGAACGGGACTTTGGTGTCGGCTCAAGGGGAGGTGTCGCCGAAGGGTGCGCCGGTGGAGTTGGAGGCGTGGATCGACGGACTGCGGCGGGCGATCCGGGTGAATCATTATTCAATCCGCACGGAGCAGACGTATATCGAGCATCTGAGGAGGTTTTTACTTTATACGGGGCCGGTGTCGGCGGAGGAACTGGGCGAAAAGCAGGTGCAGCGTTATCTGGAGTATCTGGCGCTGACGCGGCGAGTGGCGGCGAGTTCGCAGAACCAGGCATTTTCGGCGCTGTTGTTTTTCTTCAAGCGGGTGTTGGTGAGGCCGCTGGGTGACATGGAGGAGACGGCGCGGGCGCGGAGAGGCAAAAAGTTGCCAGAGGTGCTTGGGAAGGAGGAGGTGCGGAAATTCCTGGCGCTGACGGAGGGAACGGGCGGGTTGATGGCCGCGTAAAAGGCTTCGCCCACGCGGTTTAATTCCTGCTGCTTGCGCCTATGCTTTATGTTTATGTGCTCCAGTCGGAATCAGATGGTGGTTTGTATATCGGTTATTCCGCTAATTTGCGGCGGCGGTTGGCGGAACATAAGTCGGGAATGGCATTTTCTACGTCTTATAGAGGTCCTTGGGCTTTGATTTATTACGAAGCTTATACATGTGAGACCGATGCAAAGGGACGAGAGGAGTTTTTGAAAAGCGGCGCAGGTCGCCGTTTGCTGCAAAAACAGTGTCGGGCCCATTTTGTGGAGAAGCCGTTCCGGGTGTCCGAAGAATTGGCGTAAGAAGTTTTCGCTACACTCGGTTAACTGGAGCCGCGTGAGGCGCAGCCTTTTTACGCGGGAGAATGGCGTAGATATCCGGACCGTGCAGGATTTGCTGGGACACGAGAGTGTTGAGACGACCCAGAAATATCTGCATGTGATGCAGAAGCCGGGGCTCGGCGTGAGGAGTCCGTTGGACGTGTGACGGAAGGCGGGCGTGGGCGGCACCGCCAGATGAAGTTTGAAGATGAAGTTTAAGAAGGGGCGGACGGAGGACGAAAGACAGAGGACGGATGGTGTAGGACGGAGGACTGAATACGGAATACAGAGGACGGAGCGGGCGACGGAGGGCGGAGGCGGAAGTTTTAGAGTCTAGAGTTGAGCGGAGGACGGTCCGGAATACGGGGGCTAGCCTCGCCCCTACATTTCGGAGGGGGATCAGTCCAATTTAGCGGCCGACGGCACGCGAGATCTGGACGTCGAGGTTGTGACGGTAGACCTGCATTTGGTAACTTTCGCTGGGTTTCCAAGCCGGAGCCAGGGGCGGGGCACTGTAGGTCGGGGCGCTGTAACTTGAACCCGAGGAGCGTGTGGAACTCGCTCTGTAGGTGGACGGGTATTGACTGGCGTAGCGGGCGTCTTGTTCGCGTTGACGAGCCAGGGCCGCAGCCAGGTCGGCGGCGGCTTTTTTGTCCGCGATCATCTGGGCTTCGAACTGGCCGACGGTGAGGCCTCGTTTGAATGCATTCATGGCGGGCCCGTAGTTTTCGCTGCCGGCGGGATAGGCGAGGAGGAAGCTCAACGCGGTCTCGACTTCCTGAACTTTGCCGGCGTCTTGGGCGATGGTGAAGGCCTTCGAGAATTGATTGAGGTAGCCGAGGACGGTGGGGCCGTAAACTTCGCGCAGGATCGCCGCATCGGGATCGCCGGCCCCCCAGACCAAACCGTTGAGGCTGCCGACTTCGACGGGGAATTTCGCCATGCGCGGCGCCAGCGGGGTGGCGATCTGGCGGGTGTTTTGCGCGGTCGTAGAGCCCGTTAACTTACCGGCCTCGGCGATCTGTCTCACGTAAACGCGGGTGATTCCTTCACGTTCGCCAGCGGTGCGGGCGGCGTCGAAGCGTTGGGTGAATTGCAACGCGGCGCGCGCCCACAAATCCTCGCGCGTGCGCCGGGCCACGATCTCGCGGAGGCCCGAGAGGGATTTCGCGGGGACTTTGTCATTGCGGACGATGCCACGCGGTTCGACGCGTTCTTTGCCGGCCATGGTGGTTTCCGCCAGGTCGAGCTGGGCACCGGGCATTACCACGAAGGCGGTGTGGACGTGGGAACTCCAGTTGTAGAAATTACCGCGGCTGACGAAGACCCAGGTGCCTTCGTCAAGGTGAAGGGCGGTTTTGGGCGTCATGTCGGAGTAGATCGATCCACCGGGGCCGGGCACCTCGTCAACCAGCGCAGTGACGGCGCGCAGACTGGATGCGCCCGGGCCTCTAAAAACAAAGACGTTGGAGAAGCCGCGGGAGACACCGATCTCCGAACCCGTGCCGGTGATCGTAATGCCCGGGGGCATGATGAGCGGGCTGCGGAGTCGATGTTTGCCCGGCGCGAGGGCGAGCACGGAGCCGGGAGCCGAAGTGTCCAAGGCAGCTTGCAGTTCGTCCAAGGTGGCGAACGTGGCGGTGGGCGCGGTTCCCGGTGCGGCCAGCACCCAGAGTTCGGCCGTGTTGGGCGCGGGGAGGGCGATGACGGCTTTGGCGGCTTTTTCCACGGGGCCGACGATGCGGGTGTTTTGCAGCGACCAGCCGGCGGGCAACGTGGCGGGCCAGGTTGAGTTGTTGATCGCGACCACGTTTTTCAGGCTTGAACGCGCGCCGGGTTGCGTGGCCCACGGGAGCTTGCCCGTCAGGCTGACGTCGCTCACGTCCAGCGAGCCGGTGGTGTGCACCGTAATCGCGCCGGTGTGTTTCAACTGCCCTCGGTTGATGTTTAACCGGCCGCTGACCTCGGCTTGGAAAATGGAAATATCGACATCGTTCAAAATCATGACCGAGTCCGGGGTTTGCAGGATATACGATATCGCGCCTGAAGCGTTATTCAGACGAGCGACGCCGGGCAGTTGAAGCGCCACGCTATTCAGGCGCAGATTGGAGCCGTCGAGAATAAGCGAGCCCGCGAATTTCTGCTTGGAGATCATTTCATCTAACCGTTTGAACGTTCCGCTCAACGCGAGATCGCGGAATTCCCAGAGGCGAGTGGGTGGCGTTTTTTTCTTAGGGTTGCGGTTCCACCGGGCGGTTTTCTCGTTTTTGGTGAACGCGAAGTCAGGAGCCTTCGTGCTGGTGAACTTCGCGGCTGAGTCGGTGATGCCGCGAAGGCGCAAGGGGCGCTCCATCGGCCAGGCGCCCAAGTCGAGCGGTCCGGTGAGGGCGACTTCCTGGCCGGGGGCGGAACCAAAGCCGGTTTTGTCGGCCGCAGTTGCTTTGGGATCGGGGAAAAACGAATCGCCGCGACGTAGCGATGGGGCTGGTGATTCACCGCGATCCAGCATGGCCTGACGTTGGGCGATCACGCGGAAAACCAGCGGCAGCGAGGTATCACGGGCGGCGTCGGCGAGGAGCGTGGTGGTTTTTTCGGAGGGGCCGGCTTTGCGTGCGATCAGGGCGGACAACCATTTGGAGGCGGGCTCTTCCGGCGTGCCGCGCACGCGTTGCGAGTAGTCGGTAGGACTGAGGCGACCGGCGAGCAGTTCGGCGTGTGCGGTGGCGGAGGAGATGCCGGGAAGCGCGTTGGGCCCGGCGTTGGCGCCGAGCAGGTGGGTTTGATACACCGACCAGAGCTCGGTGCCGGCGGGTTTCTGCGGCGTGACGAGGAGTTCGTTGGCGGATGATAGAGCGCTTTTCTTTTTGTCGACTGGCGCGTTGGAGAGTTCGGCGAGAATCGATGCGACGAGTTTTCCGGTGGCGCTATCAAGGGAGACTTCCAGCAAGGGCAGGGAACTTTGCGCCACGGCGAGTCGGTCGCAGGCGATGGCCGCGAACGTTCGGAAAAGGTGGGCCTCGATATCGGTCGGGTCGTTAGCGATGCGGTTGTCTGCAAGGGAGAAAAGTAGATCCCAAGAACCGGCGCTGGTGGCGGTGGCGAACGCGGCGCTGGTGTTCAGCGTTTCGATGGAATCGAGGCGCCACCAATGCTGAAGGGCGATCGACGCGGAATTTTCGTCACGCGCCTGCGAGGCCCATTGCCAGCGCAACATCCAGCCGGCGGCGTGGGCGGGATTGGCGGTGAGGGCGTGGTCCAATTGTTCGAAAGCGCGGGCGGGATCGGCGGATTGCCACGAGGCGGCGGCGCTCGCGACCTCGGCGTCAACCTGCGCGGCAAGCGTCTCCAAACTGACCAGCAACGCTTGGGTGTCCGGTTCGAGTTCGCGATCAAGGCCGGTTTCCGGGCCGACCCACTCTCGGACGAAGGCGCGGGCGCCGGAGAACAGGGCTTCGTTGAGATTCTTGAGCTCGAGCGCGGTGGCGTGGCGGCGGCGCAAGGTGGCGGAGGACTTATCACCGGCGAGTAACGCAGCGTCGGTCGCGACGAGCACGTCTGCGGGAGTTTTGGCCGCGTCGAGCAACGCACGGGCTTCGGATTTGGCGCGTTGCTCGCGTGCGAACACTACATCGCCTGCCGTGAAAAAAAGCAGATTTTCGCCGATGGAAAGCGCGTTGTCCTTGTTCGTTTCGTCGATCATCGCGGCGAGTTCGGCTTTCAGGTTTTTGATGATGGGCGCATCCGCAGGCTGGGCGGTTTCACGGGCGTCGAGTTGTTGAACGAGAAACTGGCAGAGATCATCGAATCGTTTGAGGTTGGTGTAAACCGGACCGAGCGCGTTGTAAGGTCCGCGGACGTCAGCCTCCCACTTGGTCCAGGTATCCGTTGGCACCGACAGGTTGTAATCGGCTTCCTCGCGAAGCGCCCTGAAGTTGTCGGCGAGCGCAGTCAAGGTCTGGGTTTGCTTCGTGTAGTCTTTGATGAAGGTCGCGTGACGGGTTTTGGCGGTCTGGAGAAACTCCTTCACGAATTTGAGTAAGTCAGGCGGGACTTTGCGCTCAACTTTGGAGGTGGTTTCCACGGCGGCACTGGCTTCGATCGCGGTCAGCAGTTCGCCGGCGAAGCCGGTTCTTTTGCCGCTGACGAGAGCGAGATCCTCGCGGTTTCTTTCCACGAATCTAACGAGATCAAACTTGGAAATCTCGGCGGTGCGAAGGAGCACCTGATGGGCAAGGGCGTTTCGTAATTCGGCTGATTCCGGATGGGCGGCCAGCTGCTTTTTGAGGTGGTTCGCGGCGGCATCGGTGCTGCCGGCCGCGGTGAGCCAGCGAGCGAGTTCGATCTGCGCGGAAAGGGGGGCATCGGGTGCGGAGGCCTTGGCGGCGGCGCGACTCAGCAACCGATCCCAGACGGCTGCTTCGTTGAACCGGATGAACGCATCCCAGCGGGCGCGGCGGGCGATTTGGGTGATGTTGTCGGCCTTGTCGGCGGACGGGTTTTTGAGGAGCTCTGAGTAGGCGGCCCAAGAGGCGGCGGGCTCCTCGACGGCGGTGTGAGCCTGCGCTTTCAGAGCGAGCAAGGCGCGGCGTTGCGCGGGCGTGAGAGCGGGCTCGGCGGATGCGGAGAGGCCTTTACGGGCGGAGCCGATGGCGGCGGCGGGGGCTCCGAGACGCACGTAGAGCTCGGCCTCGAAAAGTCGGGCGACGGGGTCGTTGGGCTTGGCGTCGGTCCAGTTGCGCAGGGCGAGCCAGGCGGTTTCCAAGTCATCCTTGGCGAGCGCGGCTTCGAGCTGGGTTTGGAACTCCGCGATGTTGGCGGACGGCGAAGTGGCGGCGGCGGTCGCAGGTGCGCAGACACCGGTGGCAACAGCGGCAACGAAAACGATGCTCGCGACAAAACGGATGCCGGAAAGAAAGCGAAACGACATGGCTGCGGATTCAGCCGGTGGCCGATGCGCGATGCAACTCTCTGGTTCTTGGCGGCTGTTGGCTCAGCCTTGGGCGAGTTCTTCGGCGCGGGCTTTGGCGGCTTGCACGGTCTCGGCGATGATCGCACGGAAGTTGTGGGCTTCGAGGCGTTTTAAGCCGGCGAAGGTCGTGCCGTTGGGCGAGGTGACCTGGTTGCGGAGCGTCTCGGGTTCGGTGCCGGTTTCGGCCATGAGGCGCGCGGAGCCGAGGAGGGTTTGCACGGCGAGCATTTGCGCGGTGTCGCGGTCGAGTCCGGCGGTGACGCCGGCTTCGCGGAGGGCGGCGGTGAACTCGAACACGAAGGCGGGGCCGCAGCCGCTGACGCCCATAAGGGCTTCGATCTGGTTCTCGGGGACTTCGACTTCCTTGCCGATGGCGCGGAGGAGGGTGAGCACGGTGGCGCGGTCGGTGTCGGATAAAGGATTCAACGAGCACCAGCCGGTCATGCCAGCGCCGATGGCGCTGGGGGTGTTGGGCATGGTGCGCACGATGTTGCGCGCGGAGGGGAAGGCGGCCGACAGGCGGGCGAGGGTCTTCGCGGCGAGGACGGAGATGACGAGCTTGCCGGCGGTGAGCGCGGAGATGAGTGGATCGACGCTGGCGAGATGCTGGGGCTTGAAGGCGATGACGACGATGTCGGCGGTCGAGAGGAGATCGGCGGGCGTAGTGGCGAGGCGGATACCGGTGCGACCGGCGAGTTTTTGCGCGCTGGCGCCGCCGCCACCGAGGCAGGAGATGTCAGCGGGAGTGCAGACGTTCTGGGCGAGCAGGCCGGTGACGATGGCGGCGGCCATGTTGCCGGCTCCGAGGAAGGCGATCTTGGGCATGGTGGGCGGATCAGGCGTCGAGACCCTTGCGGGTTTTTCGTTCGACGGGGTGGGTGATGACGGCGGAGGAGCCACCGCCTTCGCGGTCGTTGACGGTGATCTCGCCGCTGAGATTGCGCAGGGCGTGGCGGGCGACGGTGAGGCCCATGCCGACGCCGACGGTGTGCTTGGAGCTGATGAACGGCTCGAACATGCGATCACGGATATCCTCGTCGATACCGTGGCCGGCATCCTCGATGGTGATCTGAATCTGGCGGCCCTCGGAAGTTTCGGTGAGTGCGGTGCGCATCCAGATCGGTCGCTCGGTCGCGGCGGTTTCATCGTAGGCCTCCCAGGCGTTGATGAGGACTTTGACGAGGACGTCTTCGAAAATCTCGACGTGGGTGTCGATGGTCTGCTCGCCGAGGGGATTGTCGATGAGGACGGGCTGGGTGATTTTATTTTCCGACTGGTAGCGGGCGACGGCGCTCTCGAGGACCTCGTTGAGTTTGCAGCGAACGAGGGGCAGGCGGGATTTAACGACCAGCGAGCTGAGCTGCTTGATGATGGAGACGATGCGCTGCACGGCGTTCTCCACGCTCTCGGCGTTTTTTTTGACCTTCTCGGGCTTGTCGTAGCCGGACTTGATGAGGTCGAGGTAACCGAGGACCACACCAAGGAGGTTATTCAGATTGTGCGCGACGCCCTGAGTGACGGCGCCGATGGTGGCGGCGCGGCGGGCTTCCACGAGACGGCGCTGGAGGTCGAGCATCTCGCGGTTGATCTGGACGAAGCGGAGCTGCGTCTGGACGCGGGCGAGGGTTTCATCGAGGTCGATGGGCTTGGTGATGTAATCGACGGCGCCGACACCGAGGCCCTCGATTTTGCCCTCCTTCGACGTGCGGGCGGTGACGAAAATCACCGGTATGTGGCGCGAGGCTTCGTTGGCCTGAAGGCGCTGGCAGACCTCGATGCCGTCCATGTCGGGCATCATGACGTCGAGGAGGATCAGGTCGGGCTTCGTGTGCGCGACGGAATCAAGCGCCTCCTGGCCGTTGTAGGCGGTGAGAATCTCGATGCCCTCTTTCTCCAACTTCCGCTTCAGGAGTTGGACGTTGATGGGTTGGTCATCGACGACCAGGATTTTGTGGGCGGACATCTGGGGACGGACTTAGAGTGCGGAAACGAGAAGGAGCAAGACTCAGGCCGCGGATTGGCGGTGGGCCTTGACGGTGTTCTTCATCAGCATGGCCACGGTCATGGGGCCGACACCGCCGGGGACGGGGGTGATTTTGGAAGCGAGGGGCGACACGGTGGGGAAATGGACGTCGCCGGTGAGGCGGTATCCGGTTTTCTTGGACGGATCGGCGACGCGGTTGATACCGACATCGATGATGACGGCGCCGGGTTTGACCATGTCGGCGGTGACGAATTCGGCGCGGCCGATGGCGGCTATGAGGACGTCGGCCTGGCGGGTGATGGCGGCGACATCCTTGGTGCCGGAGTGGCAGATGGTGACGGTGCCGTTGGCGCCGGCTTTTTTCTGGAGGGCGAGGAGGGCGACGGGTTTGCCGACGATGAGGGAACGACCGAGGACAACGACGTGTTTGCCCTTCAAATCGGTGCCGGAGCGGGCGAGGAGCTCCATGATGCCGGCGGGGGTGCAGGCGACGAAGCCGGTGTCATCCTCTTGCGCGACCTTGCCGATGTTCAAGGTGTGGAAACCATCGACGTCCTTGTGCGCGGCGAGGCGGCGGAAGGCGGCGGGTTCGTCGAGGTGTTTAGGCAGCGGGGACTGGACGAGAATGCCGTCCACGGTCGGGTCGGCGTTGAGGTCGTCGATGAGCTTTTCAAGCTCGGCCTGCGTGGTGGTGGCGGGCGGGAGAATGATGCGGCTCTCGATGCCGATCTCGGCGGCGGTCTTCTCCTTTTTCTTCACGTAGGAGACGGAGGCGGGATCTTCGCCGACGCGCACGAGGGCGATACAAGGCTTGCGACCGGAGAGGGCGGAGACCTGGGATTTGAGTTCGGCGACGATGTCGGCCGCGATTTGGTTACCGTCGATCAGTTGCATGGAGGAAAGTTGAGGGATGAGAGCTGGGTGTTGAGAGCCGGAAACGGAAAGTCCAGAGCTGGTTTGGGCTCTGGACTCTCGCTCTGGACTGGCGGCTGGTTTTAATCAGCGCAGCTGGATGCTCTCGGCGACGACGACCATGTCCTTGGTGCCGGGGACAGCCTTGGCGGTGCCGTAAACGACGATGGTGCGGTCGATGTATTTGTTAATCTGCACGGTCGCGAGGAGCTTGCTCACATCAATGTAGGCATAACGGGCGCCGGCATCGTCGTTGAGCTGGAAATCATACGGACGGCGGGGGCGCAGGGGGCTGTAGGTGGAGGCGAGCTGGCCTTGGAAAAGGCGGGGGAGGGAACTCGAGGCACCATCGCCGGCGGGAGCGGCGCGGCCGATCGCGGTGACGGGAGGCTGAGAGGGAGCGGCGGTGTCTTTGATCTGAGCTGCGGCAACGCTGGTGGTCGTGACGGCGACGGGAGCGGCGACGGTCTTGGCGGAGGGCGTCTTGATGTAGCCGGTCACGGTCTTGGTGAGGCGGAACTTGGTCCACTTGCCGCGGTAGTCGGTGATCTCGGAGACGTCGTCTTTATCGGCGAGGGCTAGCACGGGGGCGTCGGTCTTGGCTTCGAGTAAGTAGGGCGCGCCGGCGCGGACCTCGAGGGCCTTGGTGACATCCTTGTTGGCAGCGTAGACATCATGCGGTCCGGAGAGCGTGACGGCGGTCCAGCCGGAAGGGGCGGAGATGGCGTTCGAAACGGAGGGTTCGGTGCCGGCCTTCAGCGAGGCGATGGCGGGCGTGGAGGCGTCGGGCTTGGCGTAAACCGGAGTGGTTTCAGCGAGGGGCGCGGCGTGGAGGGCGGCGACACCCAGAACGAGGGCGGCGAAGAGGGTGGAATTAAGCTTCATTTTTTTTGACTGAACGTTTGGCGAGGGCGACAGCGAGGGGATGCGCGCCGGGATCTTTGAAGAGGGAATTAATTTCTTTGGTAGAAAGTTGTTTCATCGCCCGCAAAGGAATTCCTTTCAGCGGGAAGGAGCCGATCTGGTAACGGCGGAGGCGTTTCACGTCGTAACCGAGCTTCCCGAAGAGGACGCGGATCTCGCGTTTTTTGCCGTGGTGCATGGAGACGTCCATGCTCTCGGACTCTTCGTTTTTCCCGGCGTTGACGAGGGTGGCGGTCTCGACCTTCAAGTGTTCGCCATCGACGGTGATGCCGCGCACGAGCTGGGAAATACGGGACTTGGGGAACGGTTTCTTGAGGGCGACGAAGTAGCGCTTAACAACGACGTTGCGCGGGTGCATCAGGCGGTTGGCCAGATCGCCGTCGGTGGTGAGGATGAGCAGTCCTTCGCTTTCCTTGTCGAGACGGCCGGCGCAGAAAAAGCGAAACTTGGAGAACTCGCGGGGAATCAGATCGAAGACCGTCTGCGGGTTGAATGGATCATCGTTCGAGCACACGAGGCCGCGGGGTTTGTGCATGGCCAGCGTCATCTTGGGCTGGGGCGCGACGTTCTTGATGCTCTTGCCGCTGACCGTGACCTTATCGAGGCCCGGAGTGACCTTCTGGCCGGGGATGGCCTTGACGGCGTTGACCCATACTTCGCCCTCGCGGATGAGCACCTCGGCATCGCGACGCGAGCAGATGCCGGTTTCGGCAAGGTATTTTTGCAGACGGATAGGCTCGGATTCGCTCATGAACAGCAAAGTTGGCTGCAAAGCGCAGGCCGATGCAAGCCCGCGTGCCATGCATCGCAACTAAGGGCTTGCGGGGGAGGGGGGGCTCTCCCTCAATTCTTGAATTTATGTCAGCTCCCGTCGCCACTTCCGCATTCTCGAAAGACAATCCGTTCCCGGCCAAAGTGACCGAGAACCGCCTGCTCAACAAGCCGGGTTCCGCCAAGGAGACGCGCCACTTCATCGTCAGCCTCGGTGACAGCGGCCTCTCTTACAAAGCCGGCGACTCCCTCGGCGTGTTCCCCTCCAACCGTCCGGTTGAGGTGGCCGAAATCTTGGAGAAGCTCGGTGCCAGTGGCGACGAGCTCGTCTCGCCCGCGATGCTGAAACTGCCCGCGCCGATCAGCCTGCACGAAGCGCTTTCGCACAAGCTCGCCCTCGGCAGCCCGACCGCGAAGATCATCAACACCCTGTTCGCGAAGGCCACCGATCCTTCCGACAAAGCCGCTCTCGGCGAACTCGTCACTCCCGAGGCCAAGGAAAAACTCGCCGGCTACCTCGATGAACGCGAATACATCGACATCCTCAGCGAGTATCCGAACACCAAGCTCACCCCGCAGGAATTTGTTGATCACCTGCGCAAGCTGATGCCCCGTCTTTACTCGATCGCTTCCTCCTCGAAGCCCTTCCCGAACGAGATCCACCTGACGGTGGCGGTCGTTCGCTACACCACCAACCACCGCGAACGCCATGGCGTGTGCTCGACGTTCCTCGCCGACCGCGTGCGCGTGAACGAGACGCCCGCCCCGGTGTTTGTTTCCAACTCCCACTTCGGTCCGCCGGAAGACATCACCAAGGACGCCATCATGGTCGGTCCTGGAACCGGTATCGCTCCGTTCCGCGCGTTCGTGCAGGATCGCGTGGCTTCCGGTGCCACTGGTCGTAACTGGGTGTTCTTCGGCGACCAGAAGAGCCACACCGACTACCTCTACCAAGAGGAGTGGGAGAAGTATGTCGCCGACGGCAAGGTCACCCATCTCGACCTCGCCTGGTCGCGCGACCAGATCCTCAAGGTTTACGTGCAGGACAAGATGCGCGAAAAGGGCGCCGAGCTCTGGAGCTGGATCAGCGGCGGCGGTTACTTCTTCGTCTGCGGTGACGCCAAGCGCATGGCCAAGGACGTCGATGTCGCCCTCCATGATGTGATCGTGCAACACGGCGCGATGACCACCGAGCAGGCCATCGAATACGTGAAGCAGATGAAGAAGGACAAGCGCTACCAGCGCGACGTGTATTGAGTGCTGAAAAGTAGCGAGTAGCGGGTAGTGGGTAGCGAGCATTACGCTGCGCTGCACTATCCGCCGCTTGCTGCTTCAGGTTGTTCTACTCACTACCCACTACTCGCTACTTCTTTTCCCCAACCATGACCTTCACCAATCGCACCGCTATCGTCACCGGAGCCGGCCGCGGCATCGGCAAAGCCATCGCCGAAACCCTCGCCGCCAAGGGCGTCACTGTCATCTGCGTTTCCAAGTCCGCTGAATCCTGCGGCGCCGTGGCTGCGTCCATCGTCGCCTCCGGTGGCAAGGCCGTTGCCCGCGCCGTGGACGTTTCCGACGGTCCGGCGGTCATCAAAGCCTCCGAAGAACTCATCAAGGAATTCGGCAAAATCGACATCCTTGTGAACAACGCCGGCATCACCCGTGACGGCCTGCTCGCGCGCATGTCCGACGACGACTGGAACTCCGTTATCCAGACCAACCTCACGAGCTGCTTCCATTGGACCAAAGCCATCGGCTGGCCCATGTGCCGCAATCGCTGGGGACGCATCGTCAATATTTCGTCGGTCACCGGTATCATGGGTAACGCCGGTCAGGCCAACTACGGCGCCGCCAAGGCCGGTATGATCGGCTTCACCAAGTCGATCGCCAAGGAGTTCGCCAAGCGCGGGGTGACCGCCAATGTGGTCGCTCCGGGCTTCATCAAGACCGACATGACCGCCGAGCTGAGCGAGGAAGTGCAGAAGGGCGCCACCGCGCTGATCCCGATGCAACGCTTCGGCGAAGCCGCTGAAATCGCCCACGCCGTCGCTTTTCTTGCCTCCGAAGAATCCTCCTATGTCACCGGCCAAGTTTTTGCCGTTGACGGCGGTATGGCAATGTGACCCCTTTCAACCTTCAAGTAATACTATCATGGCCGACCAAAAAACCATCGAACAACGCGTCAAAGAGATCATCGTTAACCAGCTTAACGTTAACGAAGAGCAGATCACGCCCCAGGCTTCCTTTCTGGACGATCTCGGCGCTGATTCCCTCGACACCGTCGAGCTGATCATGGCCTTCGAAGAAGAGTTCAAGGACGAGATCAAGGGCGAAATCCCCGAGTCCGACGCCGAGAAGCTCACCACCGTCGGTCAGGTTGTGGAATACATCACCGCCAAAGCCGGTAAGTAAGCGACATTCTCTTTCGGCGTTCTACCGAGCCTCTTGCGAGACTTCCTGGTAGAACGCCTTTTTTGTTTTTAGACCCCAACGTTTAGCTCAATTTTTCATGGAAAATCTCCCTGCCTCCCAGCGCGTTGTCGTCACCGGTCTTGGTGCCATTCACGGACTAGGCCATGATGTGGATTCGTTTTGGGCCAGCCTGCTGGCCGGCAAGCCAGGCATCGACCGCGTCACCCTCTTCGATCCGACCAATTTCGCCAGCCAAGTCGGCGCCGAGGTCCGAAACTGGAATGCGGAAGACCACATGGATCCCAAGGAGGCGCGTCGCAACGACCGCTACACGCACTTCGGCTTCTGCGCCGCCAAGCAGGCGTTCAAGGACTCCGGCCTCGATATGTCGCAGGAAGACCCTGATCGCGTGGGCGTGGTCATCGGTTCCGGCATCGGCGGCATGTATACCTACGAGGCGCAGCTCAAGAAGCTGTTCGACGGCGGTCCGCGCAAAGTTTCGCCGTTCACCATCCCCGCGCTGATCGGCAACATCTGCTCCGGCATGTTTGCGATCGAGATCGGCGCACGCGGTCCGAACTTTGGCTTGGTCTCGGCCTGTGCCACCGGCACGCACGCCATCGGCGAATCCATGCACATGATCAAGCGCGGCGATGCCGACGTGATGATCGCGGGCGGCACCGAGGCGACCATCACGCCGTTCGCCTATGCCAGCTTCTGCTCCATGCGCGCCATGAGCACTCGCAACGACGATCCCGCCACATCAAGCCGTCCGTTCTCGCTCGGCCGCGATGGTTTCGTGATGGGCGAGGGCTCGGGTATTCTCGTGCTCGAGTCCCTTGAGCACGCGCAAAAGCGCGGTGCCCGCATCTATGCCGAAGTCACCGGTTATGCGGCGACGGCCGATGCGCATCACATCACCATGCCGGATCCCGAGGGCAAGGGACTCGGCATGGCCATGACCCGCGCGCTCCGCGCCTCGGGCATCACGCCCGACCAGGTGGACTACATCAACGCCCACGGCACCAGCACGCCCTACAACGACAAGTTCGAGACGCTCGCCATCAAGCGCGTGTTCGGCGAACGCGCGAAGTCGGTGGCGATCAGCTCCACCAAGTCGATGACTGGCCATCTCCTCGGTGCAGCCGGCGGCATCGAAAGCGTGATCAGCGTGAAGACGATTCAGACGGGCAATATCGCGCCAACGATCAACCTTCATGAGCCCGATCCGGAGTGCGATCTGGACTACGTTCCGAATGTCGCGCGCCAGGCCAAGGTGAAGGTCGTCATGAGCAACAACCTCGGCTTCGGCGGACAAAACGCCGCCGTGGTGTTTAAGGCGATCTGATCGAGGAGGACGGACCGGGAGGTCCGTCCTCCTTTTCTGCCTTTCATCAATAAAAAGACCCGGGCTTTTCGGCCCGGGTCTTTTTTTGTATCCGTTGAACGGATGCGGCTTACTTGAGGATCATTTCCTTCACCGTCTTACCGGCGGGGATCATCGGCAGCACGTGTTCCGTGTAAGGCACGATGACGTCGAGGAGGAAGGGGCCGTCGTGGTCGAGCATCTCCTGGATGGCTTCCTTGAGTTCGCTCTTTTTGATGACGCGACGACCCTTCACGCCGAAGCCTTCGGCGATCTTCACGAAATCGGGATACAGGCCGCCGGGGTTGTCGGGGCTGCCGATGTTGTCGGCGTGGCCGAGGATGGTGTTGCCGCGGATCGAGCCGTAGAAACGGTCTTCCCACTGCACGACCATGCCGAGGTGCTGGTTATTCAGGATCATCGCCTTGGCGGCGATTTTCTCCACCGCGGCGGTGGCGAGCTCCTGGATGTTCATCATGAACGAACCGTCGCCATCGATGTCGATGACCTGCTTGTCGGGGCAGGCGACCTTCGCGCCGAGAGCGGCGGGATAGCCGTAGCCCATCGCGCCGAGACCCAGCGAGCTGATGTAGCGGCGGGGCTCGTCAAACTGATAGAATTGCGCGGCCCACATCTGGTGCTGGCCCACGCCGGTGGCGATGATGGCTTCACCCTTGGTGAGTTCGTAGAGCGTCTTGATCGCTTCCTGCGGGAGGATGTGCTTGTGGTCTTCGAAGCTGAACGGGTAGTCGCGTTTCCATGCGTTGATCTGGGTGATCCAAGCCTTGGTGTCGGGCGCGGTGAACTTGGCCGCCGCGATCAGTTCGTTGAGACGCACGAGGGCGTGCTTCACGTCGCTCACGATCGGGAGCTGCACGCGCTTGTTCTTGTTGTGCTCGGAGGGGTCGATGTCGATGTGGACGATCGTGGCGTTGGACGCGAACTTCGAGGTGTCGCCGGTGATGCGGTCGTCGAAACGGGCGCCGAGGCAGAGCACGAGATCGCTTTGATCAACCGCCCAGTTGCCGTAGGCCGAGCCGTGCATGCCGAACCAGCGCATGGAGAGCGGGTGGGACTCGGGGAACGCACCGATACCCATCAACGTCGTGGCGACGGGGATGTTAGTCTTCTCGGCGAAGGTCTTCAGGTCGGCAAACGCTTCGGCGGAGATCAAGCCGCCGCCGGCGTAGATGACGGGCTTCTTGGCCGCGGAGACCAGATCGAGCACGCGTTTGAGCTCGTCGTCGGTGGCCTGCGGGAGGGAGCCGAGCGTCGGGTTGGCGAAGGAAATGGTGGCCGGGAAAACCGGCGTGAGCTTGGTCTGCTGCACGTCCTTCGGGATATCGATCACCACGGGACCGGGACGGCCGGTGCGGGCGAGATAAAAGGCTTCTTTGATGACGCGCGGCAGATCGGCGGCGTTGAGCACGAGGTAGCTGTGCTTCACGATGGGCAGCGTCATGCCGAAGAAATCGGTCTCCTGAAACGCGCTCTTGCCGATGAATTTGGTGAACACCTGGCCGGTGATGGCGACCATCGGGGTCGAGTCCATGTAGGCATCGGCGATCGCGGAAATAAGATTGGTGGCGCCGGGGCCGCTCGTGGCCATGCACACGCCGACCTTGCCGGTGGCGCGGGCGTAGCCCTCGGCCGCGAAGGAGCCGCCCTGCTCGTGGCGGGGGAGAATCACGCGAACTTTATCACTGCGGGCGAAGGCTTGGTGAAGCTCTTGGGAAGCACCGCCGGGATAGGCGAAAATCACGTCAACGCCTTCACGGGAAAGCGACTCTACGACCACGTCAGCACCGTTCATGGCGCGGCCAATTTCGGGTTGGGGAAACGACGTGGGGGAGGTGGACGATTTCATAGGCATTTAACGTGATGACGTAAGGGTGAGAGAAAACCCGTCCGGCCCTAGGCTGGCAAGAGTGGAAAACGCGGGGACATTTGAGGTTGGTTTGGCGGGTCTGCTGTGCACTTTGGGCGCCGTGCTTAAAATTCTGTTCATTGGCGACATCGTCGGTAAGCCCGGCCGCGAGATTCTGACCGAGCGTCTGGCGCGTCTCCGCACCGAGTTGAAGGCGGATGTCGTCATCGCCAACGGCGAGAATGTAGCGGCGGGCAATGGCATCACGGCCACGCTGGCGAAGACGCTGCTCGGCAGCGGTATCGATGCCATCACGCTGGGCGATCACGTGTGGGATCAACGCGGCTGGGATGACGAGATCGATGATTTTCCGACCGTGTGCCGGCCGGCCAATCTGCCTGAATCCTGCCCCGGCGCCGATCATGTGATCCTCGATATCAAAGGGTTTAAACTCGCGGTGTTCACCGTGCTCGGCCGCACGTTTATGGGCATGAAAGCGGAGTGTCCGTTCCTCTGCGCCGAGGCGATGTTCAAGAAACTCGAAGGCAAGGCCGACGGCGTTTTCGTGGAAGTTCACGCCGAGGCCACCAGTGAAAAAATCGCGCTCGGCTGGCATCTCGACGGACGCGCCATCGCGGTGCTCGGCACGCACACGCATGTGCCCACAGCGGATGCGAGCGTGTTGCCGAAAGGCACGGCGTTCATGTGCGATGTCGGCATGACCGGCCCCTATGCCTCCGTGCTCGGTCGCGAAGTGGCGCCGGTGATCTCACGCTTTCTCGATGGCATGCCCAAACGCTTCGAAGTGGCCGAGGGCGACGTGCGCATCTCGGGTGCGTTGGTCGACTACGATGAGGTGGCCAAGCGCGCGACCGAAGTGCGCTTGATCACCGTGCGACGCGGAGGCGGACGTTAACGGGCGAAGAAACCTGAAGGCTGAAACTTGAAACCTGAAAAGTCAGAACTTCAGGCCTCAGGTTTCAAAGTTTCAGGTTTTCGCGTCAGTTGTGCACCACGCCGGCTTCTTCGTAGATGCCGAGGCGGCGGTAACGCTCGTAGCGCGCATCGAGGAGCGCATCGCCCTTGAGGCCGCGCAGGTCGTTGAGATGCTTGTGTAACGCGTAGCGCAACGTGGCGGCGGCCTTGGCGTAGTCGTTGTGCGCGCCACCAAATGGCTCCGCGATGACTTCGTCGACCACGCCGAGTTTTTCCAGCTGGTCGGCGTTGAGCTTGAGGGCTTCGGCGGCCTTCGGGGCGGCGGCCGGATCTTTCCAGAGGATCGCCGCGCAACCTTCGGGCGAGATGACGGAGTAGTAGCTGTTTTCGAAAATGAGCACGCGGTCGGTCACGCCGATGCCGAGGGCGCCGCCCGAGCCGCCTTCGCCGACGACGATGGAGATCGAGGGAACGCGGAGCATGGCCATCTCGCGGAGGTTGGTCGCGATGGCTTCGGAGACGTGGCGCTCTTCGGAACCGAGGCCGGGATAGGCGCCGGGGGTGTCGATAAAGGTGATGACGGGCAGACCGAATTTCTCGGCCATTTTCATCAAGCGAAGGGCCTTCCGGTAGCCTTCGGGCTGGGGCATGCCGAAATTACGGGCGATCTTTTCCTTGGTTTCACGGCCCTTCTGCTGGGCGATGATCATGACGGCCTCACCATTGAAAAATGCGGTGCCGCCGATGAGGGCGCGGTCGTCGTTGAACTGGCGGTCGCCGTGCAACTCGACGAAACCTTCGCAAAGGAGGTTCACGTAATCGAGGGCGTAGGGACGCTTGGGATGACGGGCGATCTGGACCTTCTGCCACGGGGTGAGACTGGAATAAATCTCACGCTGGGTTGCGGCGATCTTGCGTTCGATGCCGGCGATTTCGCTGGCCAGGTCGAGGTTGTTCTCGAGGGATTGCTGGCTGAGCTGCTCAAGCTGGGCGCTCAGATCGCGCAGGGGCTTCTCGAACTCGAGTGTGTAAGCGGGTTTTTCCATGTGAAGCGGGGAAGGCTAGGGCGACGGCTTGGCGTGTGTCAATTGGCGGCATTCCATTGCTTTTTGCGTCGAAATTGCAATCGACATTGTAATGTTGGACGCCTGCGCTATCTGCGATACTCCAAACGCTTAAATGACAACCCTCGCTTTGCTAACTCAAGTGTCGCAGTGGTGGGATGAACTCAACCTCGCGCGGCAGGTGTTCTACGGATTCGGCATCATCGCTGGTGTCGTGGCCGTGATTCTCGCCGTTCTGTCGATGATCGGTTTTGACCATCACGACAGCATAGATGCCATCGGCGACGCCGATACCGGTGATGGCGGCGGCATCTTCTCCATAAAACCGCTGACGGGTTTCTTTCTCGGCTTCGGCTGGGCCGGCGGTCTTGCACTCGACAACGGCCTGGGGCTCTTCGCCGCGACGGTCATCGCGATTGTTTCCGGCGGCATCCTCATGGGAATCATCGTCGCGATGTTCCGCGCCATTCAAAGCATGCGTAGCGATGGAACCGTGCGAATCGACGATGCGCTCAACGCCACCGGCACCGTTTACATCACGCTCCCTCCGTCCAAGGGCTCCGGCGGCCAGGTCGTCGTGAGCTTTCACGGACGTCAGGAAACTTTTGCCGCGCTCAACGTCACAGACCGGGCAATTCCGAGTGGCGAGCGCGTAAAGGTCATCCAGATCGTCGACCCGCGCACCGTGCTGGTCGAGCCGCTCTAAGGCACTCGCGACCCGTATCCGTCTTTCTCGTTTCCGCTTCGTTTCACTTTCCAGTCCAACTCCAACTCGTCCCTTCAATGATCGAAATTATCGCCATTTCCCTCGCCGTTCTCTTCGTGATGATCGTCGGCCTGACGCTCCTCTCGCGTTATCGCATGTGCCCTCCCGACAAGATCCTCGTGGTCTACGGTAAGGTCGCCAGCGGCCTTTCCTCCAAGTGCTACCACGGCGGAGCCACCTTCGTGATGCCCGTCCTGCAGAGCTACCAATACCTGGATCTTACGCCCATCACGCTCGACATCGAGCTGCGCGGCGCGCTCTCCAGCCAGAACATCCGTATCGATGCTCCGGCCTCTTTCACCATCGGTATTTCCACCGATCCTGAGGTCATGCAAAACGCCGCCACGCGCCTGCTTGGTCGTTCGCTCGACGAGGTCCAGCAGCTCGCCGCCGAAATCATCATGGGCCAGATGCGCGTTGTGTTTGCCTCGATGACCATCGAGGAAATCAACAACGACCGCGAAAAGCTCATCGCCGCGATCACCAAGGGCGTCGAAGTCGAGCTCCACAAGGTCGGTCTTCGCATGATCAACGGCAACATCCGCGACATCAAAGACCAGTCCGGTTACATCGACGCGCTCGGCAAGGAATCCGCCGCCCGCGCGATCAACGATGCGCACATCAAGGTCGCCCAGGAAAATCAGCGCGGCTCCATCGGTCGTGCCGAAGCTGAGCGTGATCAGGCCATCCGCGTGGCCACCGCCCAGGCCGAAGCCAAACGCGGTCAGAACACCGCGCAATCCGTGATCGCGAAGTCCGATGCCGACCTGGCCTTCGACCAAGCCGAGGCGAAACGCCGCACTGAAGCCGCCCAACAGGTCGCCTCGGCCCGCGTCCTCCAAGAAGGCTACAAAGCCCAGCAGGAAGCCGAACTCGCCCGTGCCGACCGCGACAAGGCCGCCCAGCAGGCCGACCAGATCGTGAAGGCCGAGGTGGACAAACAGCGCGTGCGCATCGACGCCGAGGCCAAGGCCGCCCAGTCCGAGATTCTCCAGAAGGGTCAGTCCGCCGCTTACATCATTCAAAAGGATGCCGAAGCCGAGGGCGTGAAACGCGTTGCCGAAGGCGAAGCCGCTGGTATCCGCGCGAAGCTCTCCGCCGAGGCCTCCGGTATCCAAGCCAAACTTACGGCCGAAGCCGAGGGCACGCGCGCGTTGCTCGACGCGAAAGCGCAGGGCTTTGAAAAGCTCCTCCGCGTCGCCGACGACACGGCTGGTGCCACGCAGCTCCTCATCGCCGAAAATATCGTGCGCATCGCCGAGATCCAAGCGGGCGCGATCCGGGGCCTCACGTTCGAAAAGGTCATCGTCATGGGCGGCGGCGCGGGTGGTGGCGGTGCGTCCGCCGGCCCTGGCCAGTTCGTGCAGGACCTCTACAAAGGCGTGCTGCCGATCAACGAACTCGCGAAGAGCGTGGGTCTGAACCTGCCGTCGTTCCTTGGCACGGATGCGAAGCCCGCTCCGGCTGCTCCTGCGACGGACAAGGCGCCGGACGCCTCTTAAGCGGATGCTATAAAAAAGCCGGAGTTCCGTGATTCACGGGCTCCGGCCTTTTTTGTGCCAATTAAGATTTACTGCACGCCGCCCTGATGGGCCTCGGGGTTCTTGAGCTGGTCTTTCCAGCTGAGAATCTTGGCCTGCGCGCCGTATTTCTCGGCGGTGGCCTTGTCGCCTTTTTCCATCCAGATGCGTGACAGCGTGGTGTTGATGAACAGATCGTCGCTGCGCACGGCGTGGGCTTTTTCGGCGGCGTGCAGCGCGTCGTCAAAACGGCGCAGGCTGAAATGGATTTCCGCCAGCGCGTGCCAGGCTTCGAAGGATGCGGGCGCGGCTTCGGTGGCGCGGGCGAGTTTGGCCAAGGCCGCGTCGGTGTCACCCATCGTGTAATCAAACGTGGCGTCTTCGATCAGAGTCTGGAGTTCGGCGTCGGTCATGGGATCGGAAGGAGGGTCTCGCGAAGGATGGAAAGGAGGCGAAGGTTCGGAAAAGAAAGGCCGTGTAGCGGTTTCTTACTTCGCGGCCTTCGTGTCCTTCGCGAGACAAATAAAAAAGCCGGCCGTGATTGCGGCCGGCTCAACAGTGGCTGAAACGAGACTCAGGCCTTCGGGGCGCTGCCGACGATGGCGAGGGTGAGTTTGATCTCGTTGGAGACCTTGTCCTCGTTCTCGCCGGGTTTGATTCCGTAGTCGCCGCGGTTGATGGTGAATTCGCCGCGCACGACCAGCAGGTCGCCGCCCATCTCGGGCTTGCCGATGCGCTTGCCGAACTGGCCGGCGAGGTAGGTGAGTTTGACCGGCACGGTGATTTCCTTGGTCACTCCCTTAAGCGTAAATTTGCCCGTGGCGTCGGCGGTCGTGGTGGTGCCGGTGGTCTTTGCGTTGTCGAGTTTCACCAGTTCGAAGGTGATTTCGGGGCTGCCCTTGGCGTCGATCCAACCGTCGCTAAGGAGGTGGCCGGTCATGGTCGAGTTGGAGACCTTGAGCGACGCGGCTTCGATCACGATCTTGCCGGTGGTGGCCGCAGGAGCTTCGGGGTCGAAGCTCACGGTGCCGGTGACTCCGCTGGCGGTGCCGGAGATCGGCTCGAGCAGGGAATCGAGGTGAAACTGGACGGCGTTGACGCCTTTCGGATCCTTGAAATCGAAGGAAGTCGGGGCGGCGGTGAGGGACGTGGCGAGGGCGAGCGAGGCGAGGAGCAGGGTGGGTTTCATAATAGGAAGATTAACTGCGGCCGGCGGGTTTTTTACGCCGGATGAAAGTGATCGCGAAGAGGACGAGACAGAGGAAAAGCGCCGGGCCGAAGAGTTCCACGCCGGGCATAAAATGATCCTTATATGTCACAAACTCGATGCCGGTGACCTCGTCGATCTGCTTCATGGGAATCTGGGTCTTGGTCCAGCCGAGGTTCCAACCCGCGGCAGCCCAGAAAGCGAAGGAGAACATCGCAAAAAATCCCGCCAGCATGCGCAGGAGAATACGCCAGGCCGCGATGCCGGCAGGGGCGGAGTTGGATTCGGTGGCCGGAGCGGGTGTGGTCATGCGAATTCCGCTGAGGCAATCCGTTGCCGGTAAAAGAGCAAGTGAGCGGATGATTTACAGAATCAGCATCGCGTCGCCGTAGCTGAAGAACCGGTATTCGCGGGCGATGGCCTCGGCGTAGATTTCCTTGAACCAGGCGATGCCCTCGGTCGAACCGGGAGTAAGAAACGCCGAGATGAGGCAGAGTAACGTGGAGCGGGGCTGGTGAAAGTTGGTGATCAGCGCATCCACTCCGGCGAAGGTGCGCGGCGGATAAATGAAAATGCCGGCCTCGGCGAAATGCGGGTGATCGAGCGCCGAGGAATGCTTCGAGAGAAAGTCCTCGACCGAGCGCACGGTTGTAGTGCCCACGGCGATACGACGGCCGCTCGCGGTGCGCGTGGCGGGGAAAAGCGCGCGCTGGGTGGCGACGGGGAGTTCGTAGAGTTCGCGGTGGATGGCGTGATCCTCGACGGTGGCGGCGTCGATGGGTTTGAAGGTGCCGAGGCCCACGTGGAGCGTGACCTCGGCGGCGTCGACGCCTTGCGAGGCGAGGGTGGCGAGCAACTCGGGCGTGAAATGGAGTCCGGCGGTGGGCGCGGCGACGGCGACCTGGCGGCCACGGTCGGCGTAAACGGTTTGGTAGCGCTCGATGTCACGCGGACGATCGGCGGTCGGATCGGCGCGCTCGATGTAAGGCGGGAGGGGGACGTCGCCGAGGCGGTTGGCCACATCGACGATGGACTGACCGGCGGGCGTGGTGAAGCGGATGAGCGCGGCGCCCTCGGGATCTTTGGCGAGGATTTTACCCGAAAAGTCGTCGCCGTGGGCAAACGTCGCATCGACAGGAAGTTTTTTCCCGGGGCGGACGAGGCACCACCAGACGTTGTCGCCATGCGTGGTATCGGGACGGAGCAGAAGGCACTCGATCACGCCACCGGTGGGGCGTTTGGCATGAAGGCGGGCGGGGAGAACCGCGGCGTTGTTGCGAAAGAGGGTGTCTCCGGCGCGGAGAAACTGCGGCAGATCGGCAAACGTGTGGTGCGAGACGGTGCGACTGGCGCGATTGACGACCATCAGGCGCGAGGCGTCGCGGCGCGCGGCAGGTGTTTGCGCGACGAGGTGGGGAGGCAGGGTATAATCGAAGAGGTCGGTCGAGAGCGGCACGGGAGGGAAAATGAGGCTTGCGATTGCAATCAGGGCGAGTTTCTTCCGTTCCTTCTCTGCAAGGCCGATGTAGCTCAGTGGTAGAGCAGCGGTATCGTAAACCGCAGGTCGTCGGTTCGATCCCGACCATCGGCTCCAGTGTTTGAGAGGTAAAACGGGGCGTAGTCCCCGAACCCTCCAAAGTGCCAAACGTGACAAAGTGGACAGAAGTTCAGTCCACTTTTGGTGCACCGCGCTAAACTAGGGCGGGGGAAGATCCGCGGCCGTCGTGCCGTGCGCGTGGTTCCTATCGAGCCGGCGCTCTTGTCTTGGCTAAAATGCTCAAGGGACCGACACCTGCCCTTGATCAATACGTCTTCAGATTCACGGAAGATCCGCGAGGTGGTCGAGTGGCAAGAGGACATTTGCCGCCACAGTTGGATTTCCTATCGCCTGGCAATGATCGGGGACGAGGTGCGCGTTGCCAAGGAGGCTGGAAATTCGCCGGATGTTATATATCGGCACTATTTCCAGTTAGTGATGAAAATCGATTCTCTAAAATTATTCTCTATTTGGAAGTGCACGGCTGATTTTTGACTTGAAATCACCTGACTCAATTTGGGGTAAAAAGATTATAATTAATATATTTGAGGATTTCGATCAATTCTTTCTGCGCCTTGCAGTAGTCGATCACAAGATATTAGCGATACATCGTTGTTGTTTTTGAATTCAGCTTTTTTTTCTAAATCTCGTGCATCTAGCAATGAGCGCCGGCTCATTATTATGTCGAAGGTGAAGTATAATGCAATTTGTGGGTGGTGGATCTCGATACCTGCGGAGCATGTTAACGCGTCATCCACATTGTGCTTTCGGATTAAATCCTTTTCGTTTGCGTATCTTTTTAGGTCTCGTAGCAACTGAGGGCGGTTCTTTGTTATATATGTTTTCCAGCTGTTTACTTGTTCTAGTGCTTTGTTGGCGCGCTGAGAAAGACTGCCGTTTTGATTAAAGAAGGGAGATTTTGGAGGCTCAATCTCGATGAATTTGATTTCAAATGCTCCACTAAAAGGAGCTATCACAACAAAGTCGGAAATGAAGTCGTTGCCTAATGGGAATTGTGCGATAATTCGGGTTGGATTCCCTATATATCGCAATGATTCCAGTAGCACATACGGGTTGATTACTAGGAACTCGCAAAGGGCTCTTTCACCATCGTTATTATCCAGCACTGCTAATAGTTCTTTGGTTTTTAAGTTACTTTGTTGCATTCGTTGTTGCCTGAATTGTGGGCTTCAAGCGCCGCGCGCGCTTTGGTGAACTCTTCTAATCTCTGGGCAGTGTAGTCTTCTTCTTTAATTGTTCTAATTAGAGGCTTACTGTATCCAGTGGATATATGGTTCAGTGTTCGTTCGATTTTTTCAAGAACAGTATGTATTTCATGCATTCCATTTTTAGTAATCGTAATGCGGTCCCTGTATGGGGTTGCATCTAATATAATGGGATTCGTGTGTTGCTTACCCCAAACATCAGTAAAAGACATGCTGCCGGTCCAAATTAGCTCTGGGTAGGCCTCTTCTACTCGCTCCCAAAAACCAACTAATGCATCGACGGATCCCGATGCAGGTAATGATTGAATTCCTTTTTCTATAAAATGAATTGGGACCTCGCGTTTAGTGGCAGGAAATTCTCCTTTTCCCCCGAAAACCGATTTGAGGTTCTGATCTAAACTAATTTTTATATTTGTTGCGGGAGTCTGGCCTGTATTTGCGAGTTTAATAAAAAGGGAGAACTGTTCGATTGTTACAGTCCAAGTCAGGTTCGCACGTAGGCGCGAGCGTTCCATGGTCAATGCCGAAGCGATCTGACGATTTGCGAGCACAACTAATGCGATAGTTGCCGCAACGTAAACCAAAGTCAAAAGTGCCATTACAGCGCCGGCGTTGTCGTTTAACCATTCAATCATAATTTTGGGGTTTTAAACTGAGGTTTTCTCAATTCGTTGGGTTAATCCAAAGGGGTCGGGCCGTTACTTGTTACATTGCCGGCACGCTTTGTCATAATATGAAAATAAGTGCCTTATGCTGACTGGCCGAAAAACCGTTTGCATGACAAAAGGCAATGCCGGCTCTTTGCAAAACTCAATAACGTTTTGGCAAAGTTAAAGATAGGAAGTCGCTGTCCGCGACGGCATCTTCAATTATCAGCGATGTGGTCGTTGGACAGGCCGCCTTGGAGTTTCTGGCGGAGCTTGATCGATTCAATGTCGGCGCGGACGTCTTCGGTGAAGAGCGCGAGGCGTTGGTGGACGTTGAGGGTTTCCAGGAGCTTTTGCTTGAGACGCGGGTTTTCGCAGAAACTGAACGCCGCCAGATCGACGAAGATCTCGGGGTCGTGAACGGATTTTAGAAAACGGCTGAGCTCGCTGGAGGCTTCTCCGCTGAGGCGCTGACGCGTGGAGAGCAGGCGGGAGAGGCGGGCGCGGAGCTTCAGGTTTTCCTCTTCGTCGGCACCGGCTTCACTGCTGAGCGCACGGATGCTCACGGTGCGGTAGGGTTCTTCGCGGATGATATTTTCGATGCGCACGCGGACCAGGCCTTGGAGGAGGAGATTGGACGTGCCGTCTTTGTTTTCCTGACAGGCGCGGACAATGCCCATGGTTGCGATGCGGTGGGGCGACTCGAAGTCGTCGGGCTTGCGCGGGTTGAGTCCGCCGACGGCGAAGAGACGGTTGGCGGCGAGAACGTCTCCGAGCATCTCTCGGTAACGCGGTTCGAAGATGTGCAACGGGAGCAACGCTTGCGGGAAAAACGCGAGGTTGGGCAGCGTCATCATCGGCACTTCGTCGGGCACCACGATTTCCATTTCCATGGGGAAGAACGTGGGGACGAGTGAGGGGAAATCAACTCTCCGAGGCAGACTCGGAGGTTTAAACTACAGACACCGAGTCGGAGTTTTGGACAGGATGGGATCGGGGATAAAAACAGGATGGTTCGGAGGTTCGATATCCTGATCCTATCCTGTTAATCCTGTCTCAACTCAGCCTGCGGCGGGTTTGCGGCGGCGGTGGGCGAGGCGGTCGAAGGCGAGATAGACCACGGGTGTGGTGAACAGGGTGAGCATCTGACTGAGGATGAGGCCGCCGACGATCGCGTAGCCGAGCGGTTGGCGGAGTTCGGAGCCGTCGCCGTGGCCGAGGGCCAAGGGGATGCCGCCGATCATCGCGGCGAGCGTGGTCATCATGATCGGACGGAAACGTTTCAAGCACGCTTCGTAGATCGCGTCGTGCGGCGACATCTTGCGTTCGCGTTCGGCTTCGATGGCGAAGTCGATCATCATGATGGCGTTCTTTTTCACGATGCCGATGAGCAGAAGAATGCCGATGATGGCGATGACGCCGAGGTCGTGGCCAAAGGCCCACAAGGTGAGCAAGGCACCGAGTCCGGCGGAGGGAAGCGTCGAGAGGATCGTGAGCGGGTGGATGTAGCTCTCGTAGAGCATGCCGAGGATGATGTAGATCGCGACGATGGCGGCGAGGATCAGGAGCGGTTGCGATTTGAGCGAATCCTGGAAGGCCTGCGCCGAACCTTGGAAACTGCCGGTGAGCGTGGCGGGCGAGCCGAGGTCGTTGCTGGCGCGTTCGATGGCGGTGACGGCCTCGCCGAGGGCCACGTTGGGCGCGAGGTTGAAGGAGATCGTGACCGAAGGATATTGGCCGAGGTGATTTATCGAGAGCGGCTTGGTGGCGCGCGGGTCCACTTTCACGAGGGAGGAGAGCGGGACTTGTCCGCCGGTGAGCGGCGAGGTGAGGAACAACCGCGAGAAGGTCGAGGTGTCGGCCTGCTGCTCGGGCGGAACCTCGATGATGACCTTGTATTGGCTGACCTGCGTGTAGAACTGAGTGATCTGGCGTTGGCCGAATGCGTTGTAGAGTGCTTGGTTGATGGCGGAGGCGGGGATGCCGAAACGAGAGGCGGCCTGGCGGTCGATCTCGACGGTGAGCGCGGGCGCGTTGGATTCCTGGTCGGAGGTGACGTCGCGTAACTGCGGGAGCTCGGCGAGGCGGGCTTGGATGCGTGGAGCCCAGTCGTTGAGGATGTCGGAGCTGACGTCGCGCAACGTGTATTGATACTGAGTCTTCGAGGAAAGTCCGCCGATGCGCAGGTCTTGGCGCGACTGCGGGAAGAAGGCGATGCCGGGGATGGCGTTAATCTTTTGGCGGAGGCGCGTCATCACGGTGTTGACGGGATCGCGTTGTCCGCGGGGCTTGAGGTTGATGAAAGCGCGGCCGGTGTTGGCGCTGCCGCCGCCGCGTCCGAGGAAAGCTTGGAACGCCTCGACGGAGGGATCGGCCTGGATGATGGCGACAACCTGTTCCATGCGACCGTTCATGGCGGTGAAGGAAATGTCGGGGGCGGCCTCGATGGTGGACGTGATGAAGCCGGTGTCCTGCTCGGGGAAAAAGCCCTTGGGCATCTTGATGAAGACGGCGGCGGTGAGGGCAAACGTGAGGAGAAGCGAAACGAGGGTGGTGCGTTGGTGGGCGAGCACAAAACGCACGCCGCGGGCGTAGATTGATTCCATGCCGGTGAGCGTGCCCTCGAGGAAGCGGTCGAGACGGGCGCGGAGGGTGTTGCCCTTGGGCGGATGATGCGGTCGCAAGTAAAGCGAGCTGAGCATCGGGATGAACGTGAGCGACACGAAGGCCGAGATGAGCACGGCGATGGTGACGGTGACGGCGAATTCGCGGAAGAGGCGGCCGATGATGCCGCCCATCAGTAATACCGGAATGAATACAGCGACGAGCGAGAGCGTGATGGAGAGAATCGTGAAGCCGATCTCCTTGGCGCCCTTCAGCGCGGCGTCCATGGGCTTCATGCCATCCTCGATGTGGCGGTAGATGTTTTCGAGCATCACGATGGCGTCGTCGATGACGAAGCCGACCGTGATGGTGAGGGCCATCAGCGAGAGATTGTTCAGGCTGTAGCCGAGCGCATACATCACGGCGAACGTCGAAACGATCGAGATGGGCACGACGACGCTGGAGATGAGGGTGGCGCGCAGATCGCGGAGGAATGCGAACACGACCACGGTGACCAGAATCATCGTAAGCACGAGGTGCAGCTCAACCTCGGCGACGGAGGCTCGAATGGTGCCGGTGCGGTCGATGAGGACCTCGACCTTCAGGGCGGGCGGGACGGAGTCCTGGAGTGCGGGAATGAGTGCGCGGATGCGTTCGACGGTCTCGATGACGTTGGCGTTACTCTGCTTGAAAATGATGAGACCGACGCCGCGTTTGCCCTGGAGCCAGGCGGCGGAGCGGACGTTCTCGGGGCCGTCGATGGCGCGGCCGATGTCGCGGACGCGGATGGGAGCGCCGTTGCGATAGGCGATGACGAGGTCGTTGTAAGGCGCGGCGGTGACGAGCTGGTCGTTGGCGTAGATGGCGAGACTCTGACGGTCGCCGTCGAGGTTGCCCTTGGGGGAATTGATGGTGGCGCTGGCGATGACGCCGCGCACGTCTTCCATGCTGAGGCCGAGGGAGGCGAGGCGGGCGGGGTCAACCTGGACGCGGACGGCGGGCTTCAGCTGGCCGGCGACGGTGACCTGGGAAATGCCGGGGAGTTGGGAAAGCTGTTGGGCGACGACGTTGTTGGCGTAGTCGCTGACCTCGGTGAGCGGGAGCACGTCGGAACGCACGCTCAGGATCATGATGGGGGCGTCGGCGGGGTTGACCTTGCGGTAGGTCGGGGGTGAGGGGAGATCCTCGGGAAGTTGTCCGCCGGCGGCGTTGATGGCTGACTGGACCTCCTGCGCGGCGGAGTTGATCGCGATATCGAGGTCGAACTGGAGCGTGATCGACGTGGAGCCGAGCGTGCTGGTGGACGACATCTGGGTGATGCCGGCGATCTGGGCCAACTGGTTCTCAAGGGGCGTGGCGACGGACGAAGCCATCGTCTCGGGGCTGGCTCCGGGGAGATTGGCGGAAATCTGGATCGTCGGGAACTCGACCTGCGGGAGCGGTGCGACCGGGAGGAGCGGGAACGCGATGAGGCCGATGATGAAGAGACCGATCGTGAGCAGCGTGGTGGCGATCGGCCGACGGATGAACGGAGTCGAGAGGCTCATTTCGCGGCGGCAGGGGTGTTGGCTGAACCGGACGCGGCGGAGGCGGGCGCGGGGGTGGGTTTGGCGAGTTCAACTCGGGAACCGGGTTCGAGTTTATTCTGACCTTCGCGCACGACGCGGTCACCTGCGGCGAGGCCGGACTGGACCACGGTGATACCATTAACGGACGGGCCGAGTTTCAGGTTGCGCGGTTCCACGGTGGAATCGGCTTTGACGACGTAGGCGAAGGGACCATCGAGACCCGGTTGCACGGCTTCGGTCGGGATGTTGAGGGCTTGCGGCAGAGTTTGCACGAGGACGCGGGCGTTGACGAACTGGCCGGGCCAGAGGGTTTGGTCGTCGTTGGGGAAAACCGCCTTCAAGCGGAGGGTGCCGGTGCTGGTATCGATCTGGTTGTCGATGAGTTCCAGTTTGCCGCTGGCGAGGGTGCGGCCGGCGTCATCGAGGGCTTCGACGGGCAGGGCGTTGTTCGCACCGGCGGCGGTGATGCCGCGGCGGATATCGAGGAAGTATTGTTGGGGCAGGGTGAAGAGCACCGAGATGGGCTTCGTTTGTGTGATGACGACGAGGCCGTTGTTCTGGCTGGCGGTGACGAGGTTGCCGGCGTCGAGGAGACGGACGCCGGTGTGGCCGCCGATGGGAGCGCGGACGGTGGTGAAATCGAGGTTGAGCTTGGCGTTGTCCACGGCGGCTTGCGCGGCCTGCACGAGCGCGGCGGACTGCGCACGGGTGGCTTCGCGCTGATCGAGGAGCTGGCGGCTCTCGGTGTTGGTGGCGACGAGACCCTTGATGCGCTCGTATTCGCGAAGATCGTTGGCGTTTTGCGCTTCGCTTTGGGCCAACTGGGCGAGGGCTTGGGCGAGGGCGGCTTTGTAAGGACGGGAGTCGATTTGGGCGAGGATGTCGCCGACCTTGATCTCCTGGCCTTCGGTAAACTGGATCGATTCGAGCTCGCCGCTCACGCGAGGGCGGACGGTCACGGTGTTGTTGGCCTGCACATTACCAATTCCGTTTAACCAGATGGGCACGTCGCGCGTGGTCGCCTCGGTGATCTCCACGCTGATCGCACGGGGGGCGGCGGCGGGTTTTTTCTGGCCGCAGGCGGATAGCAAAATCACGCCACCTAGGGCGGTCGCGAGCATCGCGACGGAACGGAGACTATTCTTCATAAAGTGGAAAAAAAGGGGGCGAATACATGCGGTTCAGGTCCAGTCAAAAACCTCAACGTAGCCCACTGTGAGGCAAAATGATTGGGCGAACAGAGATACGCGTGCGCCAGCTGTGTCAAACGCGAGGCGGGGTTGTTCCTTAATTGTCCCAAAGTGTGACAGCGTGGCGCGTTTTTGGTGCATTAGGCGTGAATCGAATAGGGCGCTAATGTTTTTTAAGATGCTAATTAACAATTGATAGCAGATTAGGCGATCTGCAGTGCACGTTGGCTGCTAGGTAACTCCTAACTATGAGCCGAATTATTGGTATCGATCTTGGAACAACTAACTCCTGTATGTCCGTGATGGAAGGCGGCGAGCCCGTCGTCATTCCTAACGCTGAAGGCGCACGCACGACCCCGTCGGTCGTCGCTTTCACCAAAACCGGTGAGCGCATCGTCGGTCAGGCCGCCAAACGCCAGGCCGTCACCAACCCGCGCAACACCATCTTCTCCGCCAAACGTCTGATCGGTCGTAAATTCACCGAGGTCAGCGAAGAGGCCAAGAATCTCCCTTACAAAGTCGTGGCCGGCAAAAACGGCGACGCCTTCATCGAGGTGCAGTCCGGTGACAAAACCGAGCAGTTCGCCCCCCAGCAGATCGCCGCGTTCGTCCTCGGCAAGCTGAAGGCCGACGCCGAAGCTTACCTCGGCGACAAGGTCACCCAGGCCGTCATCACGGTCCCCGCTTATTTCAACGACGCGCAGCGTCAGGCCACCAAGGACGCCGGCAAGATCGCCGGTCTCGAAGTCCTCCGTATCATCAACGAGCCCACGGCCGCCTCGCTCGCCTACGGTCTCGACAAAAAGAAAGACGAGAAGATCGCCGTGTTCGACTTGGGCGGCGGCACCTTCGACGTGTCCGTCCTCGAAATCGGTGACGGCGTGTTCGAGGTGAAAGCCACCAACGGCGACACCCACCTCGGCGGCGACAACTGGGACGAGACCCTCATTAACTGGCTCGTTGACTCCTTCAAGGCCGAGCAGGGCATCGACCTCCGCAAGGACCCGATGGCTCTCCAGCGCCTCAAGGAAGAAGCCGAGAAGGCCAAGATCGCCCTCTCCTCGACACAGTCCGTCGATATCAATCTCCCGTTCATCACTGCTGACGCCTCCGGTCCGAAGCACATGAATGTCACGCTCACCCGCGCCAAGATGGAGCAGGTCTGCGACAGCCTCTTCGAGCGCACGCTCAAGCCGTTCCAAAACTGCTTGAAAGACGCCGACCTCACCTCTTCGCAAATCGACGAACTCGTTCTCGTCGGCGGCATGACCCGTATGCCGAAGGTTGTCGAAATCGCCAACAAGCTCGCCGGCAAGGCCGCCCACCAGGGCGTGAACCCCGACGAAGTGGTCGCCATCGGCGCAGCCATTCAGGGCGGCGTGCTCAAGGGTGACGTCAAAGACGTCCTCCTCCTCGACGTGTCTCCGCTCACCCTCGGCATCATGACCGCCGGTGAAGTTTCCACGCCGATGATCGCCCGCAACACCACCATCCCGACCAAGAAGTCGCAGGTGTTCTCCACTTACGCGGACAACCAGCCCGGCGTCGAAATCGTCGTCCTCCAAGGCGAGCGTTCGATGGCCCGCGACAACAAGAACCTCGGCACCTTCAAGCTCGACGGCATCCCGCCCGCCGCCCGTGGCACCCCGCAGATCGAGGTCACCTTCGACATTGACGCGAACGGCATTCTCCACGTCTCCGCCAAAGACCTCGGCACCGGCAAGGAACAGAAGATCACCATCCAAGGTTCTTCCGGTCTTTCCAAGGAAGAGGTCGAGAAGATGACCAAGGACGCCGAGCTCCACGCCGCCGAAGACTCCAAGCGCAAGGAAGGCGTCGAGACACGCAACCAGCTCGACAGCTCCATCTACGGCCTCGAGAAAACCCTCAAGGAAAGCGGTGACAAGCTCCCCGCCGACGTGAAGGGCAAGATCGAGACTGCGCTTGCCGATGCGAAGAAGGACCTCGAGTCCAACGACACCGACAAGATGAAGGCCGCCATGGAAAACCTCCAGAAGGTCGGTTCCGAACTCTACGCCGCCGCGCAGGCTGCCGGAGCCGGTGCTGCTCCTGAAGGCGCCGCCCCCGAGGGCGATGCCGGTTCTTCCTCCAAGAAATCCGAGAAGAAGGCCGACGTTGTCGATGCCGACTTCGAAGTCGTGGACGAAGACAAGTCCGACAAGAAGTAACCCTTCTTTTTCACTTTCGCCAGCCCGCCGGCCTTCGTGCCAACGGGCTGGCGTCGTTAAAAAACGAATACACAACTCCCCAAACCAAACCCAAATCTAAATCCAAATGGCCAAAGCTAAATTCAAGCCCCTCGGCGATCGCATTCTTTTGAAGCCGCTCGAGGACACCAAAGAACAAGTTCGTGGTGGCATCATCATCCCGGACTCCGCCAAGGAAAAGCCGCAGGAGGCTGAAGTCATTGCTCTCGGCACCGGCAAGAAGGACGAAAACGGCAAGTCCGTTCCCTTCGAGGTCAAGGTCGGCGACAAGGTCCTCATCTCCAAATACGGCGGCAGCGAAGTGAAGATCGACGACGTGAAACACACGATCGTTCGCGAAGACGACATCCTCGGCGTCATCGCCTGAGTCGTTCACTCCTCTTAAACTTAATCTCTAAACTTAATCTCTTATAATGGCTGCTAAACAACTCCTGTTCGACGAGGCTGCTCGTCAGAAGATCCTCCGCGGCGTCGAGCTCCTCGCCCGCGCTGTCAAAGTCACCCTCGGTCCCAAGGGCCGCAATGTCGTCATCGACAAGAAATTCGGCTCCCCCGCCGTCACCAAGGACGGCGTCACCGTCGCCAAGGAAATCGAGCTCGCCGATCCCTACGAGAACATCGGTGCCCAGCTGGTGAAGGAAGTCGCTTCCAAGACCAACGATGCTGCCGGCGACGGCACCACCACGGCCACCGTGCTCGCCGAAGCCATCTACAAGGAAGGCCTCAAGCACGTCACCGCCGGTGCCAACCCGATCTACCTCAAGCGCGGTATCGACAAGGCTGTTGAAGCCGCCGTCACCGAGCTCGCCCGCATTTCCAAGAAGGTGAACGACACCGAGGAAATCCGCCAGGTCGCCACCGTGTCCGCCAACTGGGACACCGAGATTGGTAACAAGATCGCCGAAGCCATGGCTGCTGTCGGCAAGGACGGCACCGTCACCGTCGAAGAGGCCAAGTCCATCGAGACCACCCTCGACGTCGTCGAAGGCATGCAGTTCGACAAGGGCTACCTCTCGCCCTACTTCGCGACCAACTCCGACACCCAGGAAGCCATTCTCGAAGACGCCTACGTCCTCATCCACGAGAAGAAGATCTCCAACCTCCAGGAGTTTCTCCCGATCCTTCAGGCCACCGCCAAGACCGGCAAGCCCCTCCTCATCATCGCCGAAGACGTCGAAGGTGAAGCCCTCGCCGCCCTCGTCGTTAACAAGATCCGCGGCACCCTCAACGTCGTCGCCGTCAAAGCCCCTGGCTTCGGTGATCGCCGCAAGGCCATCCTCGAAGACATCGCCGTCCTCACCGGCGGCCGCCTCCTCACCGAGGACCTCGGCATCAAGCTCGAGAACGTCACCATCGCCGACCTCGGCAAGTCCGGCCGCATCGTCGTCGCCAAGGAAAACACCACGATCATCAAGGGTTCGGGCAAGTCGTCCGACATCCAGGCCCGCGTGAAACAGATCCGCCGCCAGATCGAAGAAACCACCAGCGACTACGACAAGGAGAAGCTCCAGGAGCGTCTCGCCAAGCTCGCCGGCGGTATCGCCGTCATCAACGTCGGTGCCACCACCGAGTCCGAGATGAAGGAAAAGAAGCAGCGCGTCGAAGACGCCCTCCACGCCACCCGCGCGGCCGTTGCTGAAGGTATCGTGTCCGGCGGTGGTGTCGCTCTCCTGCGCACCTCCAAGGCCATCGATTCCGCCATCGCGTCCCTCGAAGGTGACGAGAAGCTCGGCGCCCAGATCATCCGCCGTGCCGTCGAAGCCCCGCTCAAGCAGCTCTGCTTCAACGCCGGTGTCGAAGGCGCCGTCGTCGTCCAGCAGGTCCTCGCGAGCAAGGGTGCCAACGGCTACAACGTTGCGACCGGTGCTTATGAAGACCTCGTGAAGGCCGGCGTGGTTGACCCGACGAAGGTTTCCCGCATCGCGCTGCAGAACGCCGCGTCCATCGCCGGCCTTCTCCTCACCACCGAGTGCATCATCACCGATGCCCCGGACAAGAGCCCCGCTCCGGCCATGCCCCAGGGCGGCCACGGCGGCGGTATGGACTACTAATCGGTCCATCCCAGTCCGACCCGCGTATCCGCGAGTCAACTCCCAGACCGGCGCTCCTCACGGGGCGCCGGTTTTTTGTTTTCAGATTTCGGCTTCTCATTCGAGCCCGTGCGGTATTCCGTGAAGCCAGCATGGAGGTTATCTTTCTCGGCACCGGCACTTCCCAAGGCGTTCCCATGATCGCCTGTGATTGCGCCGTCTGCACCTCGACTGATCCGCGCGATTCCCGCTACCGAGCTTCCATTCACGTCGTCATGGACGGCCTGCACATCCAAGTGGACGCCTCGCCCGAGTTCCGCCTCCAGTGCCTGCGCGCCCAGATCAACTGGATCGACCTCTTCATTCTCACGCACGGCCACGCCGACCACATTTCCGGCATGGATGACCTGCGCCGTTACTGCGATCTCCTCGGCGGCGTCGCGCTGCCGGTTTACACGACTGACGAAGGTATGAGCCGCGTCCTCTCGATGTTTCCCTACGCGATCGCCGAGCGCCCGGTTTCCAAAGGCTACGCAGCCTTCAAACTCATCGACATGCCACGACGCATCGAGCTGCCGCAAGGCGTGATCGAATCGACACTCCTTCCGCATGGCGGAGTGAATACGCTCGGCCTCACGTTCACGGAGAAAAGCAGCGGCAAAAAATTCACCTACTACACCGACTGCAAACGCGTCCCGCGCGAGGCCGTCGAGCAGGCGAGGGGATCCGACATCGTGGTGCTGGACGGATTGCGTCCGCTCTCGCATCCGACGCACATGAGCATCGATGAGGCGCTGGCTGCGGCCGTGGAAATCGGCGCATCGCAGACCTACCTCACGCACATCACGCACTTGACCGGCCACGCGGAGTGGGAAGCTAAACTGCCCGTTGGCGTAAAGTTCGCGCACGACGGACTTCGTTTAAGCCTTTGAGCTTCTCGGCGAAAGCCGTCGGTTATTACGGCGGTTAACTGCATTCCGGAGTGGATCGGTTCATCGGGTCAGATCTGTCCGTAATCTGATGAGGAGCCGCCTTACATTCAGGCCTAGATGAATGTTAAACTCACTAAAATGTGATTTTTATTATAATGTAAAATATTTAATATAAATATCTTATGTGTTTAAAATAGTTACTTTATCAGTTTACCAATGATTTGGCTTGAATTCAAACCCTACTGAATCACTGTGGTTTGAATTAGCCACGCATGAAGCTGTCCAAAAAAGGTGAATACGCCCTCCGGGCCCTGATCGATCTCGGCATCGCGGCCGAAGTCGGTCGGCCGCTCGTGCAGGTGTCGGAACTCGCCGAAAAGGAGCAGATTCCGGTCAAGTTTCTTGAGCAGATCATGCAGCTCTTGAAGGAAGAGGGTTTTGTTGAGAGCCGCCGTGGCAAGTTCGGCGGTTACCGCCTCGCCCGTGCGTCCGCCAAAATCACGGTCGGCAGCGTGGTGAGGGTGATCGATGGTCCGCTCGCACCGATCGGTTGCGTGAGTCACACGGCTTACGAGAAGTGTAGTTGTCCCGACGAGGTGCACTGCGGACTGCGCATGTTGATGCTCGATGTCCGCAATGCCATCGCCGGCATTCTCGACCGTTACTCGCTCGCCGATGTGGTCGAGGTGACGCTCCGCAAAATGCGCCGCGATGAAGTGCCTCTTCCGTTTTCCGATTCGCTGGTTCCCGGCCGCGCCGCCCGCCGCATCACGTTTCGTTCCCCTGTTCGTTCCGATCTCCAGCCCGTCGAGGGCCTCCTTTCGAATCTCTTTCCCGATTACAGCATTTAATCCGTCCTCATCATGAGCACCACGGCCAGCACCAAATCCCTTTCTTTTTCGTCCTCCGATATCACGTCACCCGCCTGGGTCGACATCGTCCGCCAGAAGGTCGAGTCGCTTCGTTATGGCGTCGTCCAGATCGTCGTTCACGACGGCAAGGTCACCCAGATCGAGCGCACCGAGAAGACCCGCATCGCCGGTCAACGGGACGGCGCCGAATAATTTTCCACTTTCGCCCGTCGGACAGCCCGAGGCGCAAACACACAGCACACACCAACAGCACGCAGTTGAACGGGTATCCCACCAGTCCTCTGGAGTCATCCCGACTAATCCGAAACATACCATGAGAACCCTTCCCGCCGCCGTTCGCACGGCATTGGCTACCACGATCACCGCCGTCGGCTTGACGGCTACCTTGCCGGCACAAACCGCCAGCACCAACGATCTCGACGCTTTGCGCGAACAGATCCGCCTGCTCGACCAGAAGCTCCGCATTCTGGAGCGCAATCAGGAGCTCCGTCAGGAGACTGCTGCTGCCGACGCCAAGAAACAGCCCAAGCTCAACGTTGGCGACGGTCGCGTTGAGGTTGTCTCCGCCGATGGCGCCAACTCCCTCCGCTTGCGCGGTCTCGTGCAAGGCGACGCCCGCCTCTATCTCGACGACGCCAATGCCGCGCAGGATGGCTTTGTCCTCCGTCGCGCCCGCCTGATTTTTGAAGGCAAGTTTTCCGACATCTTCCAATACACGATCCAGCCTGAATTCGGCGGCACCGTGCAGATTCTGGACGCAAACATCAACGCCGCGTTCAAGCCCGGCTTCCAGGTTCGCGTCGGTCGTTTCAAGACGCCGATCGGTCTTGAACAGCTCCAGTCTGATCCGGTTGCGTTCTTCAACGAGCGCTCCGTCGTGACCAACCTCACGCCCAACCGCGACGTCGGTATCCAGGTTCACGGCGACGTGCTGACTAACCGCCTGAACTACGCCGTCGGCGTGTTCAACGGTGTGCTCGACGGTGGCAATTCGCCCACGACCAACTTGAACAACGAAGGCGACTTCACGGTTGCCGCGCGTTTGTTCGCCACGCCTTGGGCCAATGACAAGGAGTCGAAACTCAAGGGGCTCGGCTTCGGTATCGCCGCCGGCACGGGTAACTACAAGGCGGGCGTGCCTCTCAATCCGTATCGCACGGACGGTCAGCAGAACTTCTTTGCTTACCGCTCTGCCGTTGGCAGCACCACCGTGGCCGATGGCACCGCGACGACGATCTCCCCGCAGGCCTACTTCTACAGCGGCCCGCTCGGTATCCTCGCCGAATACGTCTCGTCGTCTGCTGAACTCACCAACGGCGCCAACAGTCGCAAGCTGACCAACACGGGCTTCAACCTTTCGGTCGGCTACGTTCTCACCGGCGAAGAGTCGTCCTACAAGGGCGTCACGCCCAACACGAACTTCAGCCTGAACAAGGGCACCTGGGGCGCCTTTGAAGTCGTTACCCGCGTGGCCCAGGTTGATATCGATGATGATGCGTTTGCCGGCGGCGGCACTTCGCTGGCGGCTGCCGGCACCAACGCCACCGAGGTCACCACTTATGGCGTCGGTCTGAACTGGTATCTGTCGAAGGCCATCCGCGCCAACTTCGATATCTTCAGCAACAAGTTCGATTTCCAGGGTGCACGTCCGGCCACTGGCGCGCTCTCCGACAACGAACTCGCGTTCATCTCCCGCATCCAGGTGTCGTTCTAAAACGCACCCGTTTGATCCGTGTAGTTGCAGTGTAGTTTTCCAGAAGGCGAGGGGGGCGCATCCCGTCTCCCTCGTCTTCGCACCTCTCATCTTTTTGTCAGTTATTTCATCATGAAATTTAAATCTCTCTTCACCCTGCTCGCCGCCGTGGCCATTACCGGCTCGGCCCTCGCGAAAGACATCGAACTCCTCAACGTTTCCTACGATCCGACGCGCGAACTCTACGTCGAATACAACGCCGCCTTCGCCAAATACTGGAAGGCCAAGACCGGCGACAACGTTGTCATCAAGCAGTCCCACGGCGGTTCCGGCAAACAGGCCCGCTCCGTGATCGACGGCCTCAAGGCCGACGTCGTCACCCTCGCGCTCGCCAACGACGTGAGCGCCCTCAACAAGGTCGCTAATCTGATTCCCGCCAACTGGCAGGAGCGCCTGCCGCTCGGCTCCGCGCCCTACACCAGCACCATCGTGTTCCTCGTCCGCAAGAGCTCGCCGTTCGCCGGCAAGGTCAAGGACTGGAACGATCTCGCCCAGCCCGGCATCGCCGTGATCACGCCCAACCCGAAGACCTCTGGCGGCGCGCAGTGGAACTACCTCGCCGCCTGGGAATACGGCCGTCGTAACTACGGCAGTGACGAGAAGGCCCAGGAGTTCGTCGCGAACATCTACAAAAACGTTCCGGTCCTCGACTCCGGTGCCCGCGGTGCGACCACCACCTTCGTTCAGCGCCAGATCGGTGATGTGTTCATCTCGTGGGAAAACGAAGCGTTTCTCGCCGTGAAGGAATTCGGCGCCGACAAGTTCGAGATCGTCGTTCCTTCCGTCAGCATCCTGGCCCAGCCGACCGTCAGCGTCGTGGACAAGGTCGTGAAAAAGAAGGGCACCGAGGAAGTCGCCAAGGCCTACCTCGAATACCTCTATTCCGACGAGGCCCAGGACATCATCGGCAAGAACTACTACCGCCCGACTTCCGAAGCCGCCAAGGCCAAGTATGCCGCGTCCTTCCCGAAGGTTGAGCTCTTCACCATCGACGAGGCGTTCGGTGGTTGGACCAAAGCCGCCGCCACGCACTTCGCAGACGGTGGCACCTTCGACCAGATCTACCTAAAGAAGTAATTCATCCACCCATCGCGGAAGCCGCGTCCGGTCACGTTCTCGAGGGCACACCGGACGCTCTTCCGCGCTTTAATTTTCAAAATAATCACGTCCATGAGCCGCACGTCTCTCATAGCCCGCCGCGCCCTCGCCGCAGTGTCCGTCGATCACGCGCCGGTCGCCGCTCCGCTCTCGCCCTCGATCGAGTTCAACGAACGCCTGACTTCGCTCTACGCGTTGTCGCAACGTTCCCAATACGTTTTCGCTTCGCCCCTCGGCCCGTTCTATCGCCAGGCGCGTCATTATCACGTGCCGCGTTTCGTTTATTTCGGACCGCACACATCCGACGAATCTCTGCGCCTCGCGTTTCATGCGGGCTTCGATGCGCACGATCTGCGCGGCACGCTCGCCTTGCTGCATTTCGTCGAGCGCCTCGCGCTCACGCCTGACTTGGGGCAGGGGCTCAACCTCTCGTTTTTCCCCTTGGCCGATGTCACCGGCCTGCTGCGCAACGACACGCAAAACCTCGGTGAGTCTTCGTGGATCGCATCCGGCGTGCCGGAGCTCGATCTCCTCGCGACTGACGTGCGCAGCCGCGCCTATCACGGTTTTATCCGCGTTGAGACGACCGACGCTGACGACGATGTGATCACCATTCGCCTGCGCGGACACTCTGCTGACGCGCTCGGTCTCGAGTTGCTCAGCTCGCACGACATCGCGCCGTGGGACGTGCGCTGGGTTTCCGGCCCGGTCGACGCCACGCCCGCCGATGGACCGCTGTCCCTGAGCGACGATCTGCCGTTTCAACCGTTCGAACTCACGCTCGGTCTGCCGGCCTCCTGGTCGGTCGAACTGCACCGCGAGGCGGTCACGACCATCCTCAAAAACTTCATCGTGCGTTACCGCGGCTTCCACGCCTACGCGCAGCACCTCTAATCCGACCGTCCTCCGCCATCCGTGTCCGTCATGTCCACTTTAACAGCCCAACCGGTTTCGCGCTCATCGCGCGCCTTGCTCAGCCCGCTCTTTGAGTTGGCGAAGTATTGCCCGGCGCTGAAGGGTGGGGTGGCGGGAAATTTTTCGGTCAACGGTGAGGCGCACGACATCACCCGTTTCCATTTCCGCGGACCCAAAGCCGAGCACGATCCGTTGCGCATCGGTTTGTTTGCCGCGCTGCATGGTGACGAGCCGGCCGGCGCCGAGGCGCTGGTGCGCTGGCTGGCCGAGCTCGCCGGTGAGCCGTGGCGCGCGACCGGTTACGACCTCACCGTTTTCCCAATCTGCAATCCCACCGGCTACGAAGCCAACACCCGCCACAATCACGCCGGCCTCGATCTTAACCGCGAGTTCTGGCGCAAATCCGCGCAACCCGAGGTCGGCATTCTTGAGCGCGAACTCACCGCGGGGAAATTTGACGGCATCATCACGCTGCACTCCGATGACACCAGCGAAGGACTTTACGGCTACGCGCACGGGCGCTTGCTCAACGAGGCGCTGCTCAAGCCCGCTCTGCGTGCCTCCGAGCGCGTGCTGCCTCGCAATCGTGCGTCCGTGATCGACGGCTTTGAGGCCAGTGAAGGCTTGATCCATCGTTGCTTTGAAGGCGTGCTTTCGGCTCCCGTTCAACAACGCCCGCAACCCTTCGACCTCATTTTCGAAACACCCGCGCTCGCCCCGATCGACCTGCAAATCGAGGCCACCGTGATCGCCCTTGAAACCGTGCTCGAGGAATACCGCGTGTTCCTCGCGCATTCGATTAATCTCTGATGTCCACCCGCACCGCACGTTCCATTCTGCCCGGCTTCGGGTTGTCGCTGGGCTTCACGGTCGCCTACTTGAGCCTCATCGTGCTGCTGCCGTTGATGGCGGTGTTCATCAAGAGCTCGGGCATGTCGGCCGCCGGATTCTGGCGCGCGGTGTCTTCGCCGTTTGTCGTGTCGGCCTACAAGGTGAGCTTCTTCGCCTCGCTGGCCGCCGCCTTGGTGAACGCCGTTTTCGGGCTCATCGTGGCCTGGGTGCTCACGCGCTATTCGTTTCCCGGTAAAAAACTGGTCGATGCGCTGGTGGACATTCCGTTCGCATTGCCCACGGCCGTGGCCGGCATCGCGCTCACGACGATCTATGCGCCCACCGGCTGGATCGGCCGCTGGTTGATTCCCTACGACATCAAAATCGCCTACACGGAGATCGGTGTATTCATTGCGCTGACGTTCATCGGGCTTCCGTTTGTGGTGCGCACGTTGCAACCCGTGATGGAGGAGCTCGAGCCCGAGTTGGAAGAGGCGTCCGCCACGATGGGCGCGAGCCGGTTTCAGACTTTGCGCCGCGTGGTGTTTCCTGAACTCGCCCCGGCGCTGCTCACCGGCACCGCGATGGCCTTTGCGCGCGCCCTGGGTGAATACGGCTCAGTGGTGTTCATCGGCGCGAATCTTCCCATGAAGACCCAGATCGTGCCGCACGTGATCTACGAGAAACTCGAGCAATACGACTATCAGGGAGCCACTGCCATTGCGACCGTCATGCTCGTCGCTTCGTTTTCGCTGCTGCTGCTCATCAACCTGCTTCAGAACTGGAGCCGCCGGCACCACAAGATCTGACCATGGCCTCCGTCGTTTCCCATCTCCATAAAACCGGTGCCGGTCGCGGCCACGCTTCGCGCGTGACGCAGGATTCCGCGTGGGTGCGCTGGACGCTCACCACCATCGCGCTCCTGTTTCTGGCGAGTTTCGTTTTACTGCCGCTCGCCGCAGTATTCACCGAGGCGTTACGCAAGGGCTGGGGCGTCTTCATCGCCGCTTTCACCGATGCCGATGCGGTCGCTGCAATTAAACTCACGCTGATCACCGCCGCCATCTCGGTGCCGTCCAACGTCGTCTTCGGCGTCGCGGCCGCGTGGTGCATCACAAAGTTCCAGTTTCGCGGCAAGAGCGTGCTCATCACGCTCATCGATCTGCCGTTCGCGGTCTCGCCGGTCATTGCCGGTTTGGTCTTCGTCCTGGTCTTCGGTTTGCAGGGCTGGCTTGGCCATTACATCAACGCCGAGAACCCGTGGTTTCCCTGGCTTCAGCAGTGGCTCGCGGACAAGGATTTCAAGGTTATCTTCGCCACGCCCGGCATCGTGCTTGCCACCATTTTTGTCACGTTTCCCTTCGTCGCCCGCGAACTCATTCCCCTGATGCAGGCGCAGGGCACCGATGAGGAATATGCGGCCGTCACCCTCGGGGCGAGTGGCTGGCAGACCTTCTGGCGCGTCACGTTGCCGAACATCAAGTGGGGGCTTTTCTACGGCGTCATCCTGTGCAACGCCCGCGCGATGGGCGAATTCGGCGCCGTTTCCGTGGTGTCCGGCCACATCCGCGGCGAGACCAACACCATGCCGCTCCACGTGGAGATCCTTTATAATGAATACCAATTTTCCGCGGCCTTTGCCGTTGCCTCGCTCCTTGCGCTTCTTGCCATCGTCACTCTCATCCTGAAGTCCTTGGTCGAATGGGCGCATAACCGCCACCAGGCCTGACCCTTTTTCTACTCACTACCCGCTACTCGCTACCCACTACTTTTTGCCAGCATGAGCATCACCGCGACCAACATCAAAAAAACCTTCGGCGCCTACACCGCCCTCGAAGGCGTCGACCTCAACGTGCCTGCCGGCAAGCTCGTCGCGTTGCTCGGCCCTTCCGGCTCCGGCAAGACCACGCTCTTGCGCATCATCGCGGGCCTGGAGTTTGCCGACGAGGGCAGCGGTCGTATCCAGTTCCACGGCGAGGACGTCACCGATGTGCCCGCCGGCGAGCGCAAGGTCGGCTTCGTTTTCCAACACTACGCGCTCTTCCGCCACATGACTGTGGCCGAGAACGTCGCCTTCGGTCTCAACGTCCGCAAGCGCAAGGACCGTCCATCCAAGGACGAGATTGGCGATCGCGTGAACAAGCTCCTCAAGCTCGTCCAGCTCGACAATCTCGGTAAACGTTTTCCCACGCAGCTCTCCGGCGGACAACGCCAGCGCGTCGCCTTGGCCCGCGCACTCGCCGTCGAGCCCAAGGTGCTTCTCCTCGACGAACCGTTCGGCGCGCTCGACGCCAAGGTCCGCAAGGAACTCCGCCGCTGGCTCCGCCATTTCCACGACGAGATCAATCTCACCACGGTGTTCGTCACGCACGACCAGGAAGAGGCGCTCGAGATCGCCGACGAGGTCGTCGTCATGAACAACGCCAAGGTCGAGCAGGTCGGCACGCCGCAGGAGGTTTACGACCAGCCCGCCTCGCCGTTCGTTTATAACTTTCTCGGCAACGTGAACCGTCTCCAGCTCCCGTGGCGCGGACTGGGGGAGGGGACCGCCGCTCCGTTTACCGACGCGAAAATCGCCTTCGTGCGCCCGCACGAGCTGGAGATCATTCGCTACCGCGTCGGCGTCGAGGGCGAGGTCGCCACCGTCCAGTCGATCCACGCCGCGGGCTCCGTCGCCCGCGTCACGACACGGCGCGGCTCCAACGAATTCATCGACATCGAACTCAGCCGCGCCCGTCTCGATGAGCTCGCGCTCCAGCCCGACGATTCGGTGCTGCTCCGCGTGCGCCGCAGCCGGCTTTTCGCCGAGGATTACGCCATCTGAGCAAGCGACTTCCCGTTTGCCCTTTTCCACTACGAACCGCATCCTTTTCCCTTTCACATCCAAACCCACCACCACCATGGCCCGTATCTACAACGACATCACTGAAACCATCGGCAATACTCCTCTCGTCCGCCTCAACCGCACCGCTGCCGCCCACGGCGCGCAGGCCGAGGTGCTCTTGAAGCTCGAGTTCTTCAACCCCCTGTCGTCCGTGAAGGACCGTATCGGGAGCAACATGATAGAGGAGGCCCTTAAGAGCGGTCGCATCAATCAGGACACCGTGCTCATCGAACCCACCTCCGGCAACACCGGTATCGCGCTGGCGTTCGTCGCCGCCGCCAAGGGTCTCAAGCTGATCCTCACCATGCCCGAGACGATGTCCCTCGAGCGCCGCAAGCTCCTCAAGATTCTCGGTGCGAAGCTCGTGCTGACCGAAGGACCCAAGGGCATGAAGGGCGCCATCGCCAAGGCCGAGGAGCTCAACAAGCAGATCGCCAACAGCGTCATTCTCCAACAGTTCGCCAACCCTGATAATCCCGCGATCCACCGCACGACCACCGCCGTCGAAATCTGGAACGACACCGATGGCGGCGTTGATTTCGTCGTCTCCGGCGTCGGCACCGGCGGCACCATCACCGGCATCGGTGAGGTCCTGAAAGCCAAGAAACCCGGCGTGAAGATCGTCGCCGTCGAGCCTGCCGGTTCGCCTGTTCTCTCCGGTGGCGCCCCCGGCCCGCACAAGTTACAGGGTATCGGTGCCGGCTTCATTCCCGCCGTGCTCAACACCAAGATCATCGACGAGATCATCCAGGTGAAGGAAGACCAGTCCGGCCCGATCTCAAAGCAGGTCATCAAGCTCGACGGCATTCCGGTCGGCATCAGCTCCGGCGCCGCCATCTGGGCCGGTCTCGAAATCGCCAAGCGTCCCGAGAACAAGGGCAAGAAGATCGTCGTGATCGTCCCGTCCTCCACCGAGCGCTACCTGTCCTCGTGGTTGTTCGCCGATGTCGATGTCGAGAGCGACAACATCAGCGACTTCATCACCACGCCCGCCGCCGCGCAGTAAGTCAGAACGACAGAGGACGGAATACGGAGGGACAGAATACAGAGGACAGAGCACAGAAACAGCCATCTGCTCCGTCCGTCTTCCGTAATCCGTCCTCTGTCCTCCGTAATCCGTCCGGCGGGGTAGCCAAGTGGGAAGGCCCGGCGCCGCAATCGCCTTACGAGTTGGTTCGACTCCAACCCCCGCCTCCAATTTCCGCAACCGGATCGCGCACGTGCTGCCCGCACACCGCCCGGTCGCCTCGAATAATCCATACCGTTCCCAGCGGCCCGCCGGACCACCGGAGGCTGATTTCATCCAGCAATCCACTCAATCCCTCCGCTCTTCGTATCCATGAAACGCTCACTCATCCTCGGTCTCACCGCTCTCCTTGGCCTGGCCTCACCCGCCGCTCACGCCGCCCAGGAAATTCTCAACGCGTCCTACGACGTCTCCCGCGAACTCTTCATCGACGTCAACAAGGGCTTCGTTCCCTACTGGAAGCAGAAGTCCGGTGAAGACGTCACCGTCAAGCAGACCCACCAGGGTTCCTCGAAGCAGGCCCTCGCCATCCGCGAAGGTCTCCGCGCCGATGTCGTCACCTTTAATCAGGTCAACGACGTGCAGATCCTCGCCGACAGCAAACTCGTCGCCAAGGACTGGGTCGGCAAGTTCCCGCACAACAGTTCGCCGTTCTACTCGGTGCACTCGATCCTCGTCCGCAAGGGCAACCCCAAGGCCATCAAGGATTGGTCCGATCTCGCCAAACCCGGCGTGACCATCGTGCAGGTCAACCCCAAGACCGGCGGCAACGGCCGCTATGCAGTTCTCGCTTACTACGCCGCCGGTCTCGAAGCCAGCGGTGGCGACACCGCCAAGGCCCGCGAGCTCCTGAAGGGCATCCTCGCCAACGTCGTGGTGTTCGAATCCGGCGGCCGCGCCGCGACCTCGACTTTCACCGAGCGCGAGATCGGCGACGTCCTTGTCACCTTCGAATCCGAGACCAGCGCTTTTGCGGCGTCCGGTAAGTTCGAAGTCATCACCCCCAGCGTGAGCATCCTCTCCGAGTTCCCCGTCGCCGTGGTCGACAAGGTCGCCAAGAAAAAGGGCACCGAGGCCGTTTCCAAAGCCTACCTCGATTATCTCTACACCCCCGAGGCCCAGGAGATCGTCGCCCGCAATTTCTACCGTCCGCGCAACGAAGAGGTCGCCAAGCGCTACGCCGACAAGTTCGCCCCGGTGAAGGTCCTCGAGGTTGACTCGACCTTCGGCGGCTGGGCCAAAGCCACCACCGATTTCTTCGATAACGGTGCCTTGGTGGACACCTTGCTCAAGGAGATCGCCGCCGCGCGTTAAGTCGTTTCCCGCGCGCCCACGGTTTGCGCCAGTGCCGGAAAATTCAGCATCGGGCTGGATTTCGCGTGCCCTGCGCAGGCCGTGGGTCTTTCGTTTATTTTCTTCGATCCCATGTCGCACCAAAGAGTCATTCCCGGCTTCGGTTACACGCTGGGCGGCACTCTGCTCTTTTTGAGCTTTGCGACGCTGTTGCCGCTGGGTGCGCTGGTCCTGAAAGCCGCCGGTCTGTCGTGGGCCGAGTTCTGGTCCTACATCTCCGATCCGCGCGCCGTCGCCACTTACAAGGTCACGCTCACCTCCGCTTTGCTCGCGACGTTCTTCAACGTCATCCTCGGCCTGCTCGTCGCGTGGATTCTGGTGCGTTATGATTTTCCCGGACGCCGGTTTCTCGACGCCGCCGTCGATCTGCCGTTCGCGCTGCCCACCGCCGTGGCTGGTCTCACGCTCGCCACGCTCCTCGTGCCCACCGGCTTGATCGGCCAGCTCTTCGCGCCGTTTGGCTGGAAAATTTCCTATGCGCTTCCCGGCATGGTCATCGCGATGACGTTTACCAGTTTTCCTTTTGTTGTGCGCACCGTGCAGCCCGTGCTGGCCGACCTCGATCCACACTTGGAAGAGGCCTCGATGAATCTGGGCGCCGGGCAGGTGCTCACGTTTTGGAAGGTCATTCTGCCGGAGCTCCTGCCGGCATTGCTCGCGGGGACCACGCTTTCACTGGTGCGTGCGCTCGGCGAATTCGGCGCGGTCGTGTTCATCGCGGGCAACCTGCCGTTTAAAACCGAGATCAGCTCGCTGCTCATTTACATCCGCGTCGGTGAAAGCGATTACGCCGGCGCCGCCGCGCTCGCCACCGTCATCCTGGCCTCCGCCCTCGTCGTGCTGGTCGTGATGAATATCATCCAAGGCCGTCTTTACCGGAGGCTCCACGGATGAACGTCACCGCCAGCCAGACTCCGCGCGCCTCGATTGCCGGTCACCCGCGCCGCATCGCCCTCGTCGTGATCGGCACTTCGCTCACCGCGTTGCTGATCCTCCTGCCGTTGGTCGCCGTATTTTATTACGCCCTGCGTGAGGGTTGGACCGTTTATGTCGGTCACCTGAAAAACCAGGAAACGGTCCATGCGATCTGGCTCACGTTGCTGGCCGCGCTCGTCGCCGTGCCGGTCAATACCGTCTTCGGCATCATGGCCGCGTGGACGATTGCCAAGTTCGATTTCCCCGGACGCCGGCTGCTCACGAGTTTGATCGAGTTGCCGCTCTCCATTTCGCCCATCGTGATCGGCATCGCCTACCTGTTTGTCTTCGGCATGCAGGGGCTGCTCGGCGAATGGCTCTCCGATCACGAACTCATCTTTTTCGGCTACGAGTTTCGGTTCGTGTTCTCCGTTCCGGCCATCGTGATCGTCACCACGATCGTGACGATGCCGTTCGTTTTCCGCGAAGTGTTGCCGCTCATGCAGACGCAGGGCACGAGCGAGGAACTCGCCGCCATTTCCCTCGGCGCAAGCGGTTGGAAAACATTTCTCAAGGTCACGCTGCCCAACATCAAGTGGGCGCTCATCTACGGTATCTCGCTCACCTTCGCGCGCAGTCTCGGTGAGTTCGGTTCAGTGGCCGTCGTGTCGGGCGCCGTGCGCGGCGAGACCAACACGATGACACTGCAGATCCACATGCTCTTCGACGACGCCTCGCAAACCGGCGCGTTCGCCGTCGCCTCCATTCTCACGTCCATCGCCCTCGTCACCATGCTCGTGAAAACCTGGGTGGAGCGCCGCGAAGCGCGCCGCCTCGCCGAGGGCACCGGCCTGAACTCAGAATAAATTCCACCCGATTTTTCGTCCCACGCAGAGGCAACCACCACCACCATGCCTTATCCCGAAGCCTATTCCGCCTACCTGAAAACGCTGCCGTTCCTCGGTCGCGTCACCTCCACGCACCACGAGGTGATCGCCGGCGCCTATGAGGAAATCCTCGTCACTTACGAGGTCGGCTCCGCCGCCATGGCCGATGGCGCGTGGCTCAAGCTGGTCTTTAAATTTTACTCCGACTGGGCTCCGTTCCAGACCACGCATCCGCAGGCCGCCAACTACCTCACCGCGAGCTACGTCCCGCGCGCCACGTTCCCCGATGAAAGCCCCGCTACCGTCCGCGCACTCAAGGTCCGCTTCGACCAAAAGGGCCACGAACGCCCTTACCAAAAGGCCGTCATCATCGACATCATCGACGGCTACCTGAAGCCCGGCGACCGCATCGAGATTCGTCTCGGCGATCGCAGTTTCGGCGGCCCCGGCACGCGCGTGCAGACGTTCGTCGAGGAGGTTTTCCGCTTTCGAGTGTTCGTCGACACCGCCGGTGCCTCGCGTTTTTCACCCGTCCCCGGAGACATTACGCTCGCCATCCGCGCCGGTGCCGCCGCGCGCGCCGTGTTGCTTTCGCCGCGCCTCGTGCGCCCCGGCACGCCTTTTAACGCAACCTACCGTCTCGACGATGCGTGGGGCAATCTCGCCTCGGTCAACGCCGCGCCGTCCGTCCTCGAAGTGCGTCGCGACGGCCGCGTGTTGTCCACGCATCCGCTGTCGTGGGCCGATCACTCCGGCGCGTGGGCCCGCGTGCCGCTCGTCTTGGACGAGGCCGGCGATTACGAGCTGGTCGTCGATGGCACGGTTGCGCCGCTCACGGTCGATCCGGCCACGCCCGCCGTGCGCGCGCATTTCGCCGATCTGCACGTCCACTCCGAGGACACGGTCGGCATCAACGACACGCGCTACAATTTATCTTTCGCCCGTGATGCCGCCGGCCTCGATGTGGTCGGCTACACGGCCAACGATTTTAACGTTCGCGCCGACCGCTGGGCCGACGCCGTAAAAATCTGCCGCGAGCTCAACGCCCCCGGCACGTTTCTCTGTTTCCCCGGCACCGAGTGGTGCGGCAGCAGCGCCGTCGGTGGTGATCGCAACGTCATCTTCCTCGGCGAAGAGGTGCGTTTCCCGCTCGATAAAAACGGCAAGAGCATGCGCGTCTTCGATTGGAACGAGGATACCACCAAGAGCCGCGGTCAGGAAGCCGATCTCTGGTCGGCCAGCGAGCTGCACAACGCCTACCGCGACATGGGCGACAACGTCCTGCTCATCCCGCATGTTGGCGGACGCCGCGCGATCTTCGACTGGCACGACGCCGCGCTCGAGCGCCTCGTGGAAATCGCCTCGTCGTGGGGCCACTTCGATTGGTTCTACAAAGACGCGCTCGCCCGCGGTCTTAAAGTCGGTGCCTCTGCCGCCGGCGACGAGCATCGCGGTCGTCCCGGTGGCGGCGCGCCCGGCGTCGGTTCGTTTGGCACGCATGGCGGCGTCACCGGTTTCATCGCCGATGAAATCACCGCCACCGCCGTCGGCCGCGCGTTGCGTGCCCGCCACACGTGGGCGACCACCGGCCGCCGCGCCGTCGCGTTGTTGTCGGGCTACGGCCATCCGCAGGGCGATCACTTCACTCACACCGGTCCGCTCACGTTGAACTACGACGTGTTGGGCGACGCCGGTTGGGAACGCCTCGAGTTGCGCGATGACCAAGGCACGGTGTTACTCACCCGCGATCTCGATGCGGAGTCCGGTCTCGCGCGCAACCGCTTCCGCGTGCGTTGGGGCGGCGCGCGCATCAAAGACCGCTACCGCTGGGCCGAGTGGCGCGGCATCATCGTGGTCACCGGCACCGCCGTGAAATCGTTTACGGTGCGCGGTTGCGAGCACCCCGAGGAAACGGTGAAGCAGACGTCCCCCGGCGTGTTTGAAGTGCGCACCGACACGTATGGCGACGCCGATCACGTCGAGATCGAGGTGGATGATCTCGCCGCCGCGCGCATCGACCTGCACCTCGACATCGATGCCTACAACAAAACCGGTCCCGCCATGGAGCGTAACATCGACACGCATACGCCCGGCACCGCTCAGGTGGTTTCCGGCGCGGATCTCCTGGCCAACGATGATGTGCGTTGGGAACTCGGCGGCGCGGAACTTTTTGTCGCCGTCGAGCGTCTGACCGATCGCCCGCTGCCGTTGCGCGTCACAGGTTCGCACACCGTCGAACCCGTCAACGGCCCGCACGGCCACCGCGCCCTCTACCTCTTCGCCCGCGAACGCGACGACCACAAAGTCTGGACCAGCCCGCTCTTCGTGACGTTCGCGTCGTGATCGCGTGACATTCTCCACCACCGGCGCGTTTCGCTAGCCTCGTCCTTATTCAACGCCAGCCTTTCCCACCCATGGCCACCACCGAAAAATCTCCGCGGCACATCGTTGTCGTTGGCGGCGGACTCAGCGGCACGCTCGTTGTTGTGCATCTGCTGCGCACGGCTCCCGCCGGCACCCAGATCAGCCTGATCGAGCGCAACCCGCCCGTGGGTCGCGGCGTGGCCTACGGCACCGAGTGCAAGGAGCACCTGCTCAACGTTCCCGCTGCGCGCATGAGTGCGTTTGCCGACCAGCCCGACCATTTCGTGCACTGGCTGGAGGGCAGGGTGGGGCGCCTCGGTTATCCCGACCAGGTGTCGCCGAGTGATTTTCTCCCGCGCCAGATCTACGGCGATTATATCGCTTCCGTCTTCGCCGAAGCCCGTGCGCAGGCGCCCGACACCGTGCGTTTCTCCAACATCGCCGGTGAACTCACCGACATCGAGGAACGCCCCGAGGGCAACGTCCGCCTGCTCCTCGCCGACGGCCGCACCCTCGACGCCGACCGCGTCGTGCTCGCGCTCGGCGTGCTCCCCGGCGAATACCCGATCCGCCGCTCGCTCCCGTTTTATCACGGCCGCCGCTACGTCCATGTGCCGTGGCGGCCCGAGGTGCTCGACGGTATCGGCAAGGATCAGGACGTCCTCATCGTCGGCGCGGGCCTCACCGCCAACGACATCATCGTTCAACTCGACCAGCTCGGCCACCGCGGCACCGTCCACGCGCTCTCCCGCCGCGGACTCCGCCCGCATCCCCATCGCCCCGGCACGCCCGCCCATCCGGCCTTCCTCGATGCCAACGCGCTCCCGACCACCGTGCGCCAATTGATGCATCTCCTGCGCGCCGAGATCCGCCACGGCGGTGATTGGCGCGCCGTGGTGGATTCGGTGCGCCCGTTTTCGCATGCACTTTGGCAAGGGTTCTCATGGGACGAACGCGCGCGCTTCATGCGCCATGTGCGTCCGTTCTGGGAAGTGCACCGCCACCGCATCGCACCGCAGGTTGCCGCGACCATCGACCGCCTGGCCGACGCCGGCCGCGTGAAATTCTACGCCGGCCGCCTCCAGTCGTTGAAAGAAACCCCCGTCGCCGCCGAGGCGGTTTTCCGCAAACATGGCACCGAGGATCTCGTCACGCTCACCGTGGCCAAAGTCATCAACTGCACCGGCCCGCGCACCGATTATTCGAAATATCAGCACCCGCTCTACATCAACCTGCTCGCCCGCGGCCTGATCGACCACGACCCGCTCGCCCTCGGTCTTCACGCGACGCCCGCCGGTGAAGTTTACCGCTACCGCGCCGGCCTCAGCCACTGGCTCTTCGCCATCGGTGCCCCCTTGAAAGGCGTGCTGTGGGAATCCACCGCCGCGCCCGAAATCCGCGTCCAAGCCCGTCAACTCGCCGCCCGCCTGCTCGCCTGATATTTTCCCGACCGATTAACGCCCATGAGCAACGACCGCTACCGCCGCCTCCTCGCCGATGTGAAAACCCGCATTCACGAAGTCACGATTGAGAATTATGTGAAGTCCACCGCCACGGCCGGCAAACCGCTGCTCATCGACATCCGCGAGACCGACGAATGGGACGCCGGCCACGCCCCCGAAGCGCTCCACATCAGCCGCGGCGTGCTGGAAGGCAGCATCGAAGAAGCAGTGCCCGACGTGACGACTCCGATCGTCCTTTCCTGCGCCGGCGGCAACCGCTCCGCGCTCTCCGCCGAGAACCTGCAAAAAATGGGCTACACCCGCGTCTCGTCCCTCATCGGCGGCTTCGGCGCCTGGACCAAAGCCGGCTTGCCCGTGGTGAAATAGTTTAAGCACTGTTTGGAAAAAAGGGTCAGCGTGAGAGCGAAAGGGGAGGCGATCAAGACGCCGCCGACCCTGTAGGGCCTCACCTCGTGTGAGGCCGCCCCGTCGTTCCGTCCTGTAGGGCGAGGCTAGCCCACGCCCGCTCCGCACCTCCGATTTCAGGTCTCAAGTCTCCGCTCTCAGGTCTGCCGTCCGTCCTCAGGTTTCAAGTCTCCAGTCTCAGCCCTCCGTCAGTCCTCCGTCTTCCGTCCTCCGTTTCGACTCCGTCCTCCGACTTCAGGTTTCAAGTCTCAGCCTTCAGGTTTTCCGTCCGTCCTCCGCCTTCCGTTAAGCATCCAACGGACTCCGCACCCCCAAGCCCGGTTTCTTCATCACATGAAGATACTTCTGCGTCGTCTCCACACTGGTATGCCCGAGCAAGTCCTGCACCGTGCGGATATCCACGCCATTTTCCAAAAGATGCGTGGCAAAACTATGCCTGAGCACATGAGGCGTGATCCGCTTGTCGATTTTCGCGGCAGACTGCGCCTTCTTGATTATCCGCTGAAACGTCGAATCCACCGCATGATGACGACGCCTCACCCCGGACACCGGATCTACACTGGTTTCCCGCGACGGAAACAGCCACTGCCACTCCCACTGTTCACCCGCCCTCGGGTATTTTTTATTAAGCCCCTCCGGCAGCCACACTCCGGGCAACTTCGCCTCCCGATCCGCCCTGAACAACTCGCGCAACCTGTCCACATGTTTGCGCAACGGCTCCACCAACGACTCCGGCAGCACCGTCAAGCGGTCCTTGTCACCCTTGCCGGCGAATACCTTGAGCTGACACCGCTCCAAATCCAGGTGATGCACCCGCAACCGCAGCATCTCCATTAGCCGCAACCCGCTCCCGTAAGCCAGTTCCGCCATCAGCCGGGACGTGCCCTCCAACTGCTCAAACAACCGCTTCACCTCGTCGCGACTCAACGCCATCGGCATCGATGCCCCCTTTGCCGCCCGCCGAAATGACAACTCGCCCAAATGAATGCCCAATGCCCCTTGCATCAAAAACACCAACGCATTGAGCGCCTGACGCTGCGTCGAAGCACTTGCCCGCCACTGCACGGCCATATCCGTCAAAAACGCCTCCACATCCCCCGCACCCGCCGCCTGGGGCTCTCGCGGCTCGATAAACTTAGCAAACCGCACCGCCCACCCTCGGTAAGTTTCCTCCGTGCGCCAGCTCATCCCCTTGGTGCGCAATGCCTCAACTAACTTTCGTTCCCAATCATTTGCCCCCATATCCTTCGCCGCCGGCCCCGGCTCCATCGCTCGCTGCTCCTTTACCGGTAGCGGAACGGCAGCCGCCGTTTCGACCTTTAACTCAACCGGCTCCTTCACCTCCGCTTTGTGTCCTCCGCCCTCCGTCTTCTCCAAGCCACCCGTCTTCGCATTCCAAGCCTCATTGAAAAACCACCTCAACGCCGGCTTTCCCGGATTATCCCCCGCCGCCTCAACCTCTAAAATATAGCTTTTTGCAGTCGCTATGCAGGCAAAAGTCCTCTTCTGCTTACACCATCGCAAATACGCATAAACCCCATGCCGGACAGCTTCCTTTGCCTCCTCCCCGATTTTCAACTGAGCCAATACCACGCCCCACTCAGGAAATCTCACCGCCTCACGCTCGTCTTGCCATTTGGTAGCCATAACCCCAGTGCAGCTTTTCGCAGGTCACAATCAACCCATAAAAACCTGCACTCAAAAGTTTCATACATTGAATATGAATAATTTACATAACAAAATCAGCCTAAAATCGCTGATTTCCTTCCGTCAATATGCTGCACTGAGTGCAGGCTAATAACACTGTTGGGCAAAATAAGATGAGCCGTTTTCTATCTATCGTTTTCTTAGTTTTCAGCATTTGCCTGACTGCCAATGCCGAAGATCAAAATCAGACTTTTACACCTGTAGGCGGATTCATCCCTGACGAAAAAACAGCAATTTCGGTAGCTATTGCCATCTGGAATCCGATTTACGGAGAAGAAAAAATCCAGAATCAGAAGCCATACAAGGCAGAGCTTCGTAATGGAGTTTGGTATGTCGCAGGCTCCAATAAGAAAGGACGGAAAGGCGGCGCAGCTGAGGCTGAAATCTCGAAAGCCGATGGGCGTATTATCACAGTATCCCACGGAAAATGAAAACCACGGAGCCCAACCAGTCGTTACAGACAATTTCGTGCAGTGTCACAGTCGCGGCGGAGCCGCTTTGTGTGCCACCGCACGAAATGTCTGATCTAAAGCGTTGGGCAAAGATAGAACCAGTAATCGAAAGCGTATAGAGCAGACGGAAAACGGAAAATTCGGACTACGGAAAGCGAAAGACGCCAGTGAATCGGAAACCCAAAATATCGGAAAAGAAAGAGTCGCCAGACATCGGATGAGAAGCGACGGGGCGAAGCGTTATTAAATTACAGACCATCAGCCCGAAAAGAAATCGAACCACCGGCGTATGAATCCATATCGCACTCAGAAAGAAAAGACTACGGAGCCCAACCAGTCACTACAGACAACGAACCGCACTGTCACGGAATGTGCTCCGAGCCGCACATTCCGCGCCAGCGCGATTCGTGTCTGACCTCAAACGTTCGGCAATATAAGACCGAGGTTACGTGGAAACCATCAGCCCGAAAAAATAAAACCATGTCGCTGATATACGGAAGCGACGGGGCGAAGCTGTAGATACGAAAAGAAAATATCAGCCTGAAGAAAATCGAACCCACGCGCATGAATATCTCTGGAGCCAGAAACAAAAACCACGGAGCCGAACCAGGCGTTACAGACAATTTCGTGCAGTGGCACAGTCGCGGCGGAGCCGCTTTGTGTGCCACCGCACGAAATGTCTGATCTAAAGCGTTGGGCAAAAAATCATGAAATCTAGATTCTTCATATGCGTGATTTTTGTCGGCGCACTGATCGTTAGTGGTTGCTCTATCGGCTTACGCCGCGACTCAGAAAAGATCGAAGCATCTTTGCTTGAGATTACACCGCTTGGTTCAAGTCCTGAAGTAGTGCTGGAGTTTATTAAAAAGAAAGAATGGCAGACCAAAGGCTACAGCCAGCAAAGCGGATTTTATAAGCAGCAGCCTGGACGGAAAGCCGAGACGGTCGGAACGTCTCATATTCAGGCGTCACTTGGCGATTATTGCCATTTTCCGATTGGAACCACTAATACGTCAGCATTTTGGGGATTCGATAGCGACAGACGGTTGATTGGAATCTGGATATGGAAGACTACCGACAGCCTATGAAAACGGAGCCCAACCAGTCACTACAGACAATTTCGAGGACTGTCCCAGTCGCGGCTGAGCCGCTTTGTGGGCCAGCCCTCGAAATGTCTGACTTTTAACGTTAGGCAAAATATGATATCGGAAGATCTCAGATTACTAGGGTTACAAAACATCTCAAAAGGCTGGCGAGCCGTCTTTTGGTTAGTCGGAGGCCCAATTGCGTCAGGTCTCGTTTGCTATATTTGTCTGCTATTATTCTTCGCAATCGGAGGGCCGGATATCGACAAGAAGGGATCGGCGACCGAAGAGTTTATCGCACGAAATTTTTCAGTCTTTATCCTGCTGCTCCTCATCAGCGGCATCCTTTATTCGCTCATCCGAGCCATTCTTTGCTTACTCCATAAAAATGAAAACGGAGCCTAACAAGTCGTTACAGACAATGCAGTTTGCTGTCACGCCGGCTGCTTCGCACCCGTCGCGCCAGCAAACCGCATGTCTGATCTAAAGCGTTCGGCAAAAAATAACAAAACCTATGTCCTGCCTCGGAGTTCACTTCGCATTGACCGCTGAAGAAGTCAAAACCCTGAAATCGTTCACGGACGATTCAGAGCGTCTCGAATATCTCCAAGAAGAGATCGAAGAGACATATATGGATGAAAATGCAGATTTTTGCGCCCAGACAGATAAGGCTTGGGATGCGATGCACCGCCTATTGGCGGACGGCGAATTGAGTTATTATGATGGTCCCGAACCGCTAAGGTTTACCGTAATCGGAGGAGAGCCTATTTACGCGGAAGGTGATTACATTATGTCACTGAAGACACTCGACCAAGTGAAAGCATTGGCCACCGCACTACCGAAAATTACGAAAGAAGAATTCAGAAAGAAATATGATTCTATGGATGAAGGTAAGTATGGATGCCAGAAGTCCGATGAGGATTTTGAATATACATGGGATTGGTTTACAGGCGTAGTGACACTTTACCAGAAGGCAGCCAGTGCTGGGCGTTTTGTGCTTTTCACAGCCGATCAATGAAAACCACGGAGCCGAACCAGTCGTTACAGACAATGACCACAGCTGTCACGTCGGCTGCTTCGCACCCGCCGCGCCAGCTGTGGTCATGTCTGATCTAAAGCGTTAGGCAGAAATAAAATGACCCTCGACGACTACATTGTGAAGCTGCGAGCCCGAGATAAGGAGATCGAGACGACGCCTGCGATGTTCGCCTTAGCCGAAGAGGCAATTCGGTGCTATCCGCTTTCAGCCAAACTTTGGTGCATCAAAGGTGCGATGATTCAGCTCGGACCCGTTGATAGCGGATATGAATTAGAAGATGCTCTTGGCACCTATCGGCAAGCCATTACGGTAGAGCCTGATTGTCCGGACGGATGGGAAGAACTGGGACATTACTATGATGTTCATCTAAATGATGAGAAGCAGGCAGAAATATTCTGGAAGAAAGCCGAAGCCCTGAAGGCACAGAAATGAAAACTGAGCCTAACAAGTCGTTACAGACAATGCAGTTTGCTGTCACGCCGGCTGCTTCGCACCCGTCGCGCCAGCAAACCGCATGTCTGATCTAAAGCGTTCGGCAAAGAAATACAGCGGATGAATTACCGAATGGTTATATGAAATGCTCAATTTGCGGACGCACGTTAAACGATCCATTGGACCCGCTTTCGGGAGATTGTGGCGGCGATTGTTGGGGCTGTATAGGCGAGATCGAAGCGGAAGCGGGTTGGGAGCCTTCACTGACTATGGTGCGAAAAGAGCATGTTTCTGGACTGCGTCCCGACTGGACAGAGCCCGAAAAGAAATCGAACCCACGCGCATGAATATCTCTGGAGCCAGAAATAAAAACCACGGAGCCGAACCAGTCGTTACAGACAATTTCGTGCAGTGGCACAGTCGCGGCGGAGCCGCTTTGTGTGCCACCGCACGAAATGTCTGATCTAAAGCGTTGGGCAAATAAACCCCGTGAATCCCAGTGACCAAATTCCGGCTAGCGTCCAAAGCACGCTGGACGCTATGAACAAAAAAGAACGGAAAAGCTACGGCTTCGGCGGCCGTATTGCATTCTTCATCTTCATAGCGGCTGTCATTCTCGCTATGTCGGCAGCGATCTACGTTCCATTCGCGATTGGCGCGTCGATGTCGGCCGGTGGCGGCGGCGGAAATTCACCATTGGCACTGATTCCGATCATGGCATTTATAGGAATCCTAGTTTCAGGCGTATTCATCTTTAAGAAATGAAAACGGAGCCCAACCAGTCACTACAGACAACGAACCGCACTGTCACGGAATGTGCGCCGAGCCGCACATTCCGCGCCAGCGCGATTCGTGTCTGACCTCAAACGTTGGGCAAAAATATGAAACCTGCATCGGTCTATCGTGGAATAGCGGCAATCAATGGCATTGTCGGACTGCTACTAGCGTTTGGAATTGTAGTTTTAGGCTTCTCGCTTGCTAGGCATTCCGAAGAAGACGCCCATCTATATCTTTTTGGCATGGTGATCATCATGGCGATCATTGCTGTCGGCCTGATCTGGACTGCTTTATCCTACTTCAGAACCCCCGATATGAAAAATGCGCTTTCGTTAGCCGTAAACACCTCGGTTATTATCTGGGCTTGTCTGGCACGACTCACACAATCCACGGAATTGGAAAAGATGATGGGACCAGCTCATATCGCAGTATCTATTGTGGTCGCTTATCTAGTTTACCGTTTGGGCCTTAAGCCACTAGCCCGTCGAGTCACTTGAACCGGATGAAGAAAACGGAGCCCAACCAGTCGTTACAGACAATGCAGTTTGCTGTCACGCCGGCTGCTTCGCACCCGTCGCGCCAGCAAACCGCATGTCTGATCTAAAGCGTTCGGCAAAAAATAAAAATGAAGCGCACCATATTCCAGTTCTCGCTCTTGGTCCTAGGTATTATTATAGGCTATTGCGGAAAATTGCTGGCTGACGCCAGCACGCCAGAGAAGTATGGCATTCAAGTAGAAGGATTACATATCACAGGCCAGCTCTCCGACTTTCAGAAGAACGAAATCGAAGCTATTACAGTGGCGGCCAAGTCGCTGGATAGTAAATACCCCATCATGAGTATTAAATTCAAATCACCAGGGGAAGTTGAGATTATGACTGGTGTGGTTCGCGGCCCATTAGATGGTGGCGGAAATTATTTTGATTTGAAGAAACAGAACGGAAAGTGGATTCAGGCAAATCCCGACTCCCGCCGCTTTTGGGTCTCCTAAAAATGAAAACCACGGAGCCGAACCAGTCGCCAGAGACAACGACTATGGCTGTCACGCCGGCTGCTTCGCACCCGTCGCGCCAGCAAACCGCATGTCTGATCTAAAGCGTTGGGCAAAAATAATGATCACCACAGCTAAAGCGAATCAACTGGCAGTAGACTGGCTGGGGAAGGCCGAGAGGGATATGAACGCCTTTGGGAGTGCACTACCAGGGCACGCCGAAAAAGCCCCGACCCATCTCATGATCCTCGACGCCCTGACCGAAGAGCATGACTTCGGCTGGGTGTTTTACTGGACGTCACGCGAGTATCACGAGACAGGGGATATTCGGCATGCACTCGGCGGAAATGCACCCCTGATCGTTGACCGGGACGATGGAAGTATTCACATCACCGGAACTGCGAAGCGGACCACTGTGTATATCGATGATTATCGGAAGATAAAAAACGGAGCCCAACCAGCGGCTACAGACAATGCGGTTTAAGCTCCCCATGAATGCGATAGCACAGGGTCCGCATGTCTGACCCGGAACGTTCGGCAATATAAGACCGAGGTTACGTGGAAACCATCAGCCCGAAAAAATAAAACCATGTCGCTGATATACGGAAGCGACGGGGCGAAGCTGTAGATACGAAAAGAAAATATCAGCCTGAAGAAAATCGAACCCACGCGCATGAATATCTCTGGAGCCAGAAACAAAAACCACGGAGCCGAACCAGGCGTTACAGACAATTTCGTGCAGTGGCACAGTCGCGGCGGAGCCGCTTTGTGTGCCACCGCACGAAATGTCTGATCTAAAGCGTTAGGCAGAATCAAAACATGTGGCCGTTTCCAAAGCCCGAGGAAAGTCGAAAGCCGAAGTATCCAAGCTTCCGTGCGTGGATGCACGCGCGTGGCGTGCCTCAGGGCTGGCTTGTCCACCCCGAC